>CAZCKF010000056.1:0-11833 GCA_964499155.1 uncultured Chitinophagaceae bacterium | reverse complement strand
TCACCTTTCACTTTTCACAAATCAACGGGTGAACTGTCAAAAGGGAAAAGTCAAACTCGCTTCGTAGTGAATCGCATCTTTGAAGGAAATTTCACCATTCACTTTTCACCTTTCACCTATATTAGTGCCACATACACCACTGCCATATGTCTTCTACACTTGAAGTCAGTAAAAAACCCAAGCTCGGGTTCTGGGATATATTCAACATGAGTTTTGGATTTTTCGGGATCCAGTTTGGATGGGATCTGCAGCGAGCAAATATGGGTCCCATTTATGAAAACCTCGGAGCCAAACCTGATGAAATTCCCTTGCTTTTTCTTGCAGCACCATTGACAGGACTGATTGTACAACCAATTATTGGTTACATGAGTGACCGTACGTGGCATCCAAGATGGGGGAGAAGAAGACCGTATTTTCTCGTTGGTGCTGTACTGAGTTCAATTGCACTTTTTTTCATGCCGCACAGCAGTGTATTGTGGATGGCTGCAGGATTGTTGTGGGTGCTAGACACTTTCGGTAATGTGGCGATGGAACCATTTCGTGCATTCGTGGCAGATAAACTTCCGGAAAGTCAATTGAACCGAGGATTCATCATGCAAAGTTTAATGATTGGACTCGGCGGGAGCATTGCCTCAGCCCTGCCATGGATATTCAGCAATGTTTTTGATATGGCTAATACGGGAGAGAAGGGAGTGATTGCAGATAATGTTCGCTATTCATTTTATGTTGGTGGTTTCTTTTTTCTGACTGCGGTATTATACACAGTATTTACATCAAAGGAATATCCCCCTGCTGATGTGGGATACAAAGAAAAAGTTCAGGAATCGAATAAAGGGTTCGGTGGCGGTGTCAGGGAAATATTTTCATCGATTGCAAACATGCCAAAGAAGATGAGGATTGTTGCGCTGATTCAATTCTTCACCTGGCCGGGTCTTTTTTTGATGTGGTTTTATTACAGTACTGCTGTTGCATATAATGTTTTCGGCGCAACATCTGATACAGATAAAGCATTTGGAGATGGAAGAGATTTTGCAGGATTGACATTATCATTTTATAACGTGGTTACCTTTGTTTTCGCCTTTATACTTCCATATATCGCTGATCGGCTTGGAAGAAAATTCACCCACGGTTTGTGCCTGCTGATAGGTGCTATAGGACTGATAAGTGTAGCTTTCGTGAGTGACAAGAACATGTTGTTTTTAAGCATGAGCTGCGTTGGTATTGCCTGGGCAAGTATTTTATCGATGCCTTACGCGATGATCGCAGGCTCATTACCACCTGCGAAAATTGGAATTTACATGGGCATATTTAATTTTTTCATTGTATTGCCAGAGATCATTGCCTCTCTTTTCTTTGGCAGTATCATGGAAAATTTCCTGAACAACGACAGGATGCTCGCTGTGCAAATTGGAGGCATGTTGATGGTATTGGCAGCAATAATCTGTGTAGTGTTTGTCAAGGAAAAGAAATTACCTGTTGATGATGACGAAGCAGCTGAATTAAAAATTGAAGAACATCGACCTATATGAAAAAAACTATTTTATTATTACTGATCGTCGCATCCTGTTTTAAAATAAGTGCGCAGGAATATTCTATAACTGGTGTTTATCCTACTCATTGGTGGGTTGGAATGAAAAATCCGAAACTGCAGATCATGGTGCACGGACCAAGCGTGCAGGAAAATACTTTTACAACATCTTATCCGGGTGTAAAGATTACAAAAGTGCACAAACCGGAAAACAGGAATTATGTTTTTCTTGATTTAAATATTTCTTCGGCTACGAAACCGGGAACAGTTCGAATCCTGGTCAAAAACCCTGATGGTCAACAATACATCAACTACCAGTTAAAAGCAAGAGAGAAAGGAAATGGTGTGACCAGGATCAAAGGAGTTACCAGTAAGGATTTTGTTTACCTCATCATGGCAGATCGCTTCAGCAATGGTGATCCTTCCAATGATCAGTTTAATGATTTGCGCGACCAGGTTTCCGACAGGAACAATCCTTATACACGTCACGGAGGTGATTTGCGTGGAGTTCAAAATAAACTTGATTACCTGAAAGATCTGGGTGTAACAACAGTGTGGATGACACCAGTTTTGGAAAATGACATGCCCCTGATGCAGGAGGGACCAATTCGCATGAGTGGTTATCATGGATACTGGATCACCAATCATTTTGAAGTAGACAAGAGACACGGCGGCAATGCAGCCTATCACGACCTTGTAAAAGCTGCGCATGCAAAAGGAATGAAGATCATCCAGGATGCAGTGTACAATCATGTTGGTTCAGAGCATCATACTGTTTTGGATCTTCCAATGAAAGATTGGTTGAACCAATGGCCGTCTTACCAGGGAGCCAATCATCGGGATGAAATTTTTATTGATCCCTATGCTTCTCAAATCGATAAAAAAATTATGCTGGGTGGATGGTTTGTTCCTCATCTGCCTGACCTCAATCTCGCCAATCCATATGTTGCAACTTATACCATTCAAAATACGATCTGGTCAACCGAAGAATTCGGAATTGATGGCTGGAGAGTTGACACCTATAAATATGTTGATGAAAAATTCCTGAATGACATCAACACCGCACTGCTGCGTGAATTTCCATCTCTAACTGTTTTTGGAGAAGCATGGACCAACACCATTACCGCTGCAGCCTATTTCACGCAAAACAATATCAACGCGCCATTTAAGCACAATGCTCAGGGTGTAACTGATTTCCCCATGCGCAATGCAATTATCGATGCAGTCAATCAACCTTTCGGCTGGACAGAAGGATTGAATCGATTGTACATGACGCTTTCACAGGATCTGTTGTACAAAGACCCGAAGCGCAACTGTATTTTTCTGGACAATCATGATATGGATCGGGTTTATTCTGTGGTCGGTGAAAAACTTTCTAATTACAAAATGGCCATGGGCCTGCTCCTTACCCTGCGCGGCATTCCGCAGATCTATTATGGAACAGAGATCCTGATGAAAAACTTCAAGAATCCAAATGATGCAGCGGTGAGAATGGATTTCCCAGGAGGATGGAGTGCAGACAACAATGACAAATTTGTTGCTGCCGGGAGAACGAACGAAGAAAACGAAGCATTCAATTTTGTTCGCAACCTCGCTCAATACAGGAAAAACTCAAATGCTCTTACAATAGGAAAAACGATCCAGTTCATTCCACAGAATTCAGTTTATACTTACTTCAGAATTCATGGCAACCAAACAGTAATGTGCATGGTTAATAGTTCAGACAACGAAGTGGATGTTAATCTCACACGATTTGCTGAAGTAATGCGCGGGTTTACGAAAGCAAAGGATGTTGTTGGTAACGAGATAACACTCGGAAGCAGTTTAAAGATTCCGGGAAAGACGATGTGGATCTATGAGTTGGTAAAGTAGAGGCGGTCTGTTATTTACAGAATGCTAGTAAACGAGAGGATTTTTGGAAATCAAGAAGGCAGTGGGCAGTGGTGAGTAGGCAGTGGTGAGTCGTGAGTCAGCAGTACCTGGTTTCGAAAATGCTGGCAGTTGTAGTTTTAATTGTTCAATGTTCATTTACGGCTTCGTAGTAAAAAAGTCTTTAGTTATATGCATTTATAGTACTCTTCATATCTGCAAACGACCGTACTAAAAACCTATAAAACAATTTCAAACCACAGCCGCCCACGACATCTCGCAGCTACTCGCAGCTCGAAGCTCACAGCTCGTAGCCCGCATTAATCAAAATTATTTTACACAGTAACTATACCCTCCAACAGCCAATAGCCAACAGCTAACAGCTACAGCGTTGCCATCCACGTCGTCCGATCCCTGAACTTCTCGCCCCAATTCTTAATCGCCTTATCAATCGTTTTATTCAGTTCATCCTGCGTTGCTTTCTTTCCCTTCGCAGGAGGACCGATGATTGCTTCATCAGCGGGTTTAAAAACTTCGAGTTTCGTTGCAAACCAGGTAGTGTATAATCTGGGAATGGCAAGACCGAGGATCATTCCGGGAAGACCGCTGAATGATTCTGGGCCATTTGAAGGTATGATCTCATCTGTGTAGAACGCGACCACAACAACTGAATCACAAATTCTTCCCACTGCTTTACGGCATTCAAAACCTGCTATGGTACGTGTTTCAGATTGCATCTTCCATTGGATCCTATTTATGCTGTCGTTGATTATGAACTGTGATTCGAAAACCTGTTTCTGGCTTACTGCAAGCATTGATGAAAGATCTTTATAAACCGTGTTCTGTTGACCAGGACCTTCAAAGAAAACGTTCTTCTTTACTTCTCCAGCATTGCGGCCTGGTTTATACAAAGATTTTCCATCCTTAAAATAAAGGTCAAAGTAGTCTGTGCTGAACTGTGGCACGAGTTTCTTGAACTCCTCCATCCATGAACTTTCCTCCCCATTTTCATTTTCGTAATAGAGGCGGTGCACATTTGTTTTTCGCTCAAATTCAATCTTTCCACTTGACACAAAAATGGCCTGTGAAATTCCACTCAGTGAAACAATGGAGAATGCTATGGCTATAAATAATTTTTTCATACTATTTGGTTTGACCAGGTGATTTAGAAAAATTCCATTCAACTTTCAACAGGAAATACCGGCGCAATACCTGGTAATTTCTTTCAACAACATAATCGGGTTCAATACTGCGTTCAATGCCTTTTCTCTGGTTAAGAATGTCTTCAGCACTAAGGGTAAGCTCAAGATTATTCTTCTTCAGCAATTTGCGCGTGATCTCTGCATTCAGGTTAATCACATTATTTGCATTCGCAAAGTCACTTGTTTTTTCCCTGAAGTTTGCAGATACATCTGAAGCAATTGACCATTTCTTATCAATGTGTTTTCTGAAGTTAAAATTATGTTCGTGAGAAATAAAACTGGTAGTCCTTCCAATGCTGATGCTTGATTCCTGCGTATTGTATCGCACTCGTGATTCAATATTAAAATTGTAATCTTCATCCTTGTACTTGCCCATATTCAATCCAATGCCGGCAGACAGGTTTTTATTGATGTTTTTTATGCTGTTCACATAGCTTACAAAACGACCGCCATTGAAGTTGGAATTGATGCCAAAATTCAGGTCAATGTTTTTAAACTTGAATCCATAAGAAAGCCAGCCACCGTAACTATACACGCCATCAGCATTTACATATTGCTGTGTTCTTTTTCCACCCTGGTCAATGGTAAGGCTGCTTACAATGGCATGTGATGTGGTGCTTCCGTAAAAATTCATCCAGATACTACGGCCTGTCAACACTTTAAAATCGTTGTAAAATCCACTGAAATGATGCTGGAAGGATTGCTCCAGGTTAGGATTACCGATGATTATGTTCAAAGGATCTTCATTTTCAAGAACCGGGTTGATCTGATCAATTGACGGAGGGCGTGTACTTCCGCTATAATTAAAGTTTAATCCTTTTTGAGGACCAAATTTGAAATTGATTCTAGCGCTTGGAAATAAATTGGTGTACTCAAAATGACGCACGCGTTTTCCAAGTGAATCATCCTGGTTGTATTCAGACAACATCACATTCATCCCGATGTTGGCAACAAATTTTTTCGAATTGTATTGAATTTTTGTTCCACCACCTTTGGACAGATATTCAAGTTCATATTTGTTACTGAAGATTTCATTCAAATCCTCATACTTGCCATTTACTTTATCAAAGCTTTTCCTGTCTGACTCGGTTGCATTACGGCTCCATGAAGTATTTAGTTCCAGCGTGGTTTTCTTACTCAGCGGTTCTGTATAAACTGCTTTAGCACCGCTTGTCTGTGTTTTATTGAACACTGTTTTTTTCTGATCGATTGAATCAGTATTGAAAACCTGTCCTGTTGCATTGTAGTAATCAGTTACTGAGAACAGAAATCCTTCTGATTCGCGGTCACTGTATTTGTGGGATAAATTCAACGAAAATGTTCGTCCAGCTTTTTTCAATCTTTGTTTCCATAAAATACTTCCCTGTAATGCACGCTGATCAGAAACTGAATTGTTAGAGCGGAAATTCCTGTTTACAGGATTTAAGTTCTCATCATCGGAACCTTGTTCTGTGTAACCATTATTCTCAGTATGGTTATTATTTCCATTCACACGAAGCTTGATAGAAGAAAAGGAGTCGAGTTTGAAATCATAAAAACCAGTAAGCAATTGACGAAGTTTAAATGACTGCCTGTCCTCCATCCGGTTCTGGTAATAAGCTGAATCAGGTAAAATATATTTCGTTCTTGTAGATCCTTCAATATCTGTATTCTGACTAAGGATACTGTAATTACCATTCAGGTGCTGTTTATCCTGGCTCCATTTGTTTGAAAAATGCGCACCTGCCTTCAGTGCACGCGGAATACCATTTCCATAAAATTCAGAATCCCAGTCTTCAAAATCCTCATCATAATCACCACCTGAGATCATGATAAAACCAGCACCTACTTCCACATCTCCATCGCCCCACCCACTGCCAGATCCAAATTTGTCACGATCCTCCCAGTCAAGACCAATCTTTCCCGTGTTGGACATAATGCCGTAAAACGAAGCTTTCTTTTTCCCTTTAAAGAAATTGAACATTGCTTCATTCGAATATCTTTCTTCGGTTCCTGCTGCAACAGATAGTTTTCCGAATAATCCTTTTTTCTTGTCATCCTTCAAAACGAGGTTCAAGGTTTTGGATCGCGAACCATCATCTATACCTGTAAATTCCGCCTGGTCACTTTTTTTATCAAATGATTGCACCTTATCTATCGCATCAGCACGAAGATTCTTGGTTACAACTGCAGGGTCATCACTAAAAAACTCTTCACCATCCACAAGCACTTTTTCAACTTTTTGACCCTGTGCTGTGATCTGACCATTCCTGTCAACCTGCAATCCCGGCATTCTTCTCAAAAGGTCTTGCACATTTGCACCCTCGTGCACTTTAAAACTGTCAGCCTTGTATTCAATGGTGTCGCCCTTGATCCTGATCGCAACATTCTGCCTCACGATCACCTCCTGTAACAACACACTCTGTTGGATCATAGTAACTCGTCCCATGTCAACAACAGGCTTTGAAGCATCAATATTCACTTCATCTGCGAAATCAGCGTATTTGGGAAAACTAAAAAGAACAGTGTATTTACCTGCTGGTAGTTTCATTTCAAAATCGCCCCTGTCATTTGTCCTCGCAAAATTGACAAGCATAGAGTCCTTTGTTCTCAATACAGAAACTACTGCATGATGCAGGTTCTTCTTTTCAATTGTATCGGTAACATTTCCTTTTAAGATAACCTGTGCAGAACAGATGGAGGCTGTAAGTACAAGGATAAGGATAAGCCCATATTTTCTCATAAGTTAGGTTGTTGTGTATGCAGGTTAATGGTTTCGCAAATTTCGATAAAAGACCGGTGGGGGAAACCCTCAAACCTTAATTTTACGTTAAAGCATTTCGCGGCAATTCAGTCTATGACACAATCTTCCCGGAAATCCACAAATAAGTCGAAAAAAAAACCGGGTGAACCTACATCGGAAAACGGAGATAAAGAACCAAAAAAAGACAAACGGCAAAATAAGTACGAGGAAGAACATTTTGTTGACACATCTGGTCCTGTTTGGAATTACACCATTTTGAATGCTGATGATGTTTCCAATTTCCAGGCTGGGACACATTATACTCTCTACAAAAAATTTGGTTCACATTCCATACAGGTCAATGATCAATGGGGTATGTATTTCTGCGTATGGGCGCCTAATGCAACTTCCGTATCTGTTGTTGGCAATTTTAATCACTGGACAAATTTTAAACACGAGTTATTTCCACGCTGGGATAAGAGCGGGATATGGGAGGGATTTATTCCAGGGTTTAAACTCGGAGAAGTTTACAAGTATCATATCGTTGGTTTCAAAGGGATCGAAGTAGATAAGGGAGATCCCTTTGCGAATTTTTGGGAAAAGAGACCACTGACAGCATCCATCACCTGGGATATGTATTATGAATGGAAAGATGAAGAATGGATGAACAAAAGAAAAGATCACAATAGTTTAAACGCTCCATGGAGTGTTTATGAATTACACCTCGCAAGCTGGATGCGACCAGACAAAAATGACGAAGAGACTTACAACACTTATGAAACCATCACCGAAAAACTTGTTCCTTATATAAAGGAAATGGGATTTACGCATGTGGAATTCATGCCAGTGATGGAACATCCTTTTGATGGTAGCTGGGGCTACCAGTGTACAGGATTTTATGCAGCTACCTCGAGGTTTGGAAATCCACAGGGTTTTATGAAACTAGTAGATGCTCTGCACAATGAAGGGATCGGAGTTATACTCGATTGGGTGCCTTCGCATTTTCCATATGATACACATGGATTGTTCATGTTTGATGGAACGCATACGTATGAATATGCAGATATGCGCAAAGGATTTCACCCAGACTGGAACAGTTACATTTTTAATTATAAGAGGGGAGAGGTAAAATCTTTTTTGATCAGCAACGCAAGGTTTTGGTTTGATAAATATCATATTGATGGAATTCGCGTGGATGCAGTGACATCAATGATCAAATTGAGTTATTCCAGGACAAAGGGACAATGGGAACCCAATGAATTTGGTGGTGATGGAAATCTTGAAGCGATTGCTTTTGTGAAAGATCTGAATGAAACAATTTTTCGTGATTTTCCCGATGTACAAACCATTGCCGAAGAAGCGACTGACTGGCCTGGTGTATCGAAACCAACATTTCAGGATGGTCTTGGTTTTGGCATGAAATGGATGATGGGATGGATGCATGATACACTGGATTTTTTTAAGATCGATCCTGCATTCAGAAAATTTCACCAGGATAAGTTCACATTCAGCATGATGTATTTTTTTGATGAAAATTTCATGCTGCCTTTAAGCCATGATGAAGTGGTGCATGGAAAAAGTCCAATGATCTATAAAATGCCGGGTGATGAATGGCAGAAATTTGCCAACCTCAGATTGTTGTACACTTATATGTGGACACATCCGGGAGGAAAATTGTTGTTCATGGGAAATGAGTTTGGTCAAACCACAGAATGGAATTATAAATCTGAACTTGACTGGCATCTTCTTGAATTTGCCCCGCACAAGGGATTGCAGGAATGCATCAAAGGTTTAAATGCTGTTCTTACTGAGGAGCCTGCATTATATAGAAAACAATTCAGTACCGAAGGCTTTGAATGGGTGGATTTGAATCACAGGGATGAATCAATTGTTTGTTATATGAGAAAAGGTGAAAAAGGTGAAGAATTACTGGTTATTTTAAACATGACCCCGGTGGTACGCAATGATTGGGAGGTGATTGTATATGGAAAAACCTTTACATCTGAAATATTTAACAGCGACCTGCGCAAATATTGGGGAACAGGAGACGTTTATAATCCCGATATACGCTGGGAATTGATTGACGTGGATCAACAACAGTATAAACTGAAAGTTAATCTTCCTGCTCTATCAGGTATAATCTTAAAATAATCGGATTAATTTTACTGTAATTCAAGACTATGAAAAAGATATCCCTGGCACTCGTGCTGATAGGTACTGCTATTACTTCTGTTGCTCAATCAGACAGCGCTGCTGTTTATTATCAAAAAGGACTTACTGAAAAGCAAAATGGCCGCAGGCAGGAATCGCTGAAGCATTTTGAAAAAGCAGTTCAATACGATGCAAAAAATAAAGCTGCCATGATGGAACTGGCAGCAGCTTACAATGATTTGCGCCGTTATCCTCAGGCGCTTGAATTGTACAAGAAAATCATTGCGCAGGGGGATCAGTCTTCTGCAACGTTAAAACCTGCAATGTTGCTTGCATTCAACATGCGTCAATTTAATGAAGCTGTTCAATACGCAAATTCATTAAAGAAAGTAGATCCTTCACAAAAGGTCAGCTATTATATTGGTAAAGCACATTATGAAAACGAAAACCTTGGCGAAGCAATTTCCACGTTAAATGCTGCGATGAAGGAAGATCCAAACAATGCGGAAATTCCTTACCTCATAGCGCGCAGTTATTCAGACATGCAAAATCATAAACAGGCAATACCGTTTTTTGAAAAAGCAGTTAGTCTTGATACTTCCAAAGCAATCTGGTACTATGAATTGGGTTTAACCTATTATGCGATTTACGATGCAAAAAATTCATTGAAAAATATTCTTGAAGCAGGCAACAAGGGTTACAGGAAAGACAATGAATACATTGAAAATCTCGCCATTGCTTTTCTCGAAGCTGGAAAGCTTGATGAAGGCATTACCCTGATGAAAGATCTTTTGAAAAAACGTCCAACTGATACGAACATCTTGAACATGGTTGCAGAATCTTATTATGCTGCTGGCAAATACAATGAAGCCATCGAATTCTGGGACCAGATGCTGGCCATCGACAAAACCAATGCATCTGCACTCTACATGATCGGTCTGAGTTACCAGAAAAAAGGCGAAAAATCAAAGGGCCAGGCATTGTGTGATAAAGCAATCGAAATGGACCCCTCACTAAAATCACTCAGGACTGAAAAGAAAATGCCGGGAATGTAACCTGGGGGAATGTCCAATACACAATGTCCAAAACTTCCAAGGGCCTTACATTAAATTCAAAATTGTTCGCGGCGCTAATTAGCGTTAATCAGCCCCAATTAGCGTTAATTAGCGTTATACTTAGCGTTGCATTATTTTTGCGGCCGCATGCAAAACACGCTCACCTCCCTCATTCGCGATAAGGCAGCAGCTTCGATCAATTCATTGTATGGTATAGATGCATCTCCATCCACACTTACGATCAACCAGACAAAACCAGAATTTGAAGGTGATTATACTGTCGTTTTATTTTCACTGGTAAAACAATTAAAAAAATCTCCTGACGCTCTCGGTGAAGAATTGGGTAAGCACCTGGTTTCCACTCATAGTGATTTATTCAGTTCATTCAACGTGATCAAAGGTTTTTTAAACCTGGTAATTACAGATGATTATTGGATTTCGTTTTTAGAAAAACAATCAGGAAATGAGCATTATGGATTTACTGAAAGTTCAGGTGAAAAAATGATGGTGGAATATTCTTCCCCGAATACCAATAAACCATTACACCTTGGACACCTGCGAAATATTTTCCTGGGCTGGAGCAATGCTGAAATTTTAAAAGCGAATGGTTATGATGTTAGCAAAACCTGCATCGTAAACGATAGAGGTATTCATATTTGCAAAAGCATGATTGCATGGGAACTTTTTGCTAATGGTGATACGCCAAAAAAAGTTGGACAGAAAGGAGATCATTTTGTGGGTGAGTATTATGTGAAATTCAATGACGTTTATAAAAAACAAGTTGATGAACTTGTACTCGAAGGCAAATCAAAAGTTGAAGCCGAAAAAGAAGCGCCAGTGATGCGTCAAACCCAGGAAATGCTGATTGATTGGGAGAAGGGAAAACCAGATGTTATATCCCTTTGGAAAAAAATGAATGGTTGGGTGTATGAAGGATTTGACGAGACCTATAAACGTATTGGTGCTGACTTCGATAAAGTTTATTACGAAAGTGAAACATATTTGCTTGGTAAAAAATTTGTTGAAGAAGGAATTGACAAAGGCATTTTTTATAAAAAGCCAGATGGCAGTGTCTGGATCGATCTTACTTCCGATGGTCTTGATGAAAAGCTGGTATTAAGAAAGGATGGAACATCTGTTTATATAACCCAGGACCTTGGTCTTGCCCAACAGAAATATGAAGATTTCAATGCTAAGCACAGCCTCTATGTGATCGCGGATGAACAGAACTATCACATGAAGGTGTTGAAATTAATTTTAAAGAAACTTGAAAA
This sequence comes from uncultured Chitinophagaceae bacterium, assembly GCA_964499155.1. Classification (GTDB taxonomy): domain Bacteria; phylum Bacteroidota; class Bacteroidia; order Chitinophagales; family Chitinophagaceae; genus CAZCKF01. The sequence goes on along the minus strand of CAZCKF010000056.1, from coordinate 32 downwards.
ACCATACGCAGACGGTATTCAACATTTGAGTT
>CAZCKF010000055.1:0-11838 GCA_964499155.1 uncultured Chitinophagaceae bacterium | reverse complement strand
CCCCGTATTCGATATTGCAGCAGTAATTGGAAAGACAGAAACCATCAATCGCATAAATACCGCCCTACCCCATTTTTCCTAAATACCCACCTACGAAGCGAATTTTGAAATCTTGAAATCTTGAAATCTTGAAATCAAAACCGAACCTCCCTCTCATTATCACCCTCGCCGCCATCAAATTCATTCTCCCATTTTTATTACAATCAGATGTTTACGAGTTGCACCGGGATGAATATTTGTATTATCAACAGGCACTGCATCCATCTTTCGGTTATTTAGAAAATCCACCGCTGCTGCCGCTGCTTGCATGGACCACATCATGGATGGGTGATCATGAATGGTTGCTTAAGGGATGGGCATCGTTGATTGGTTCAATTACACTAATTGTTTCCTGCCTTATCACATCTGAATTAGGTGGCAGGAGGCTCGCGATTCTAATTACAGGCATTGGTTTGATTACGGGAGCATTCATGCGGATACATTTTCTGTTCCAGCCAAATGTCACGGATATTTTGTTTTGGACGCTGTCCTTTTATTTTCTTATCCGGTTCATCAAAACTTCTTCTGAAAAATATTTGATCTATACTGCAATTGCCTTTGCTGCAGGATTCTGGAGCAAATATTCCATTGTATTCCTGTTGGCTGCAGTGTGCATTGCTATGATGCTATCTGCACATCGAATGAAGTTTTTGCACGCCAGGATTGCAAAACCTGCGATAGTTCTCGTGCTATCTATTATCCCTGTAGTGATTTGGCAAATGACCCACAACTGGCCGCTGCTGCATCACATGCAGGAATTGCAGGAAACACAATTACAATACATCGATCCAAAAGTTTTCTTAATGGAACAGGTATTGATGTTGCTTCCTGTTTTTATAGTGTGGGTCGCAGGATTAGCCTGGTCAATTACAAACAGGCAATACAGGTTTATTGCAATCGCCTATGTTTTACTGATCATTTTCCTGTTGCTCGGTCGGGGTAAAAGCTATTATTCAATTGGATTCTATCCAGTTTTAATTGCATGCGGAGCAATCTGGTGGGAAAAGATTTGCAAACGAAAATGGCTTCAGGTTTCACTGGTCGCCTTTATTCTTTTATTATCGATACCATTGATTCCTCTGTTGCTACCTGTTTGGAAACCAGAAAAGCTTGCCTCATTTTATAAAAAAATTGGTGCAGAGGAAACAGGAGTTTTGAAATGGGAAGACCTGCAGAATCATCCACTACCCCAGGATTTTGCGGATATGCTTGGGTGGAAAGAACTGTCCATGCGAACAGAGAAATTCCATAACTCACTGCCTGATTCAATAAAAAATAATACGGTTATTTATGCGCGCAATTATGGACAGGCAGGTTCAATGAAATTTTTTGGAGTTGAAAAAACATTTACCGACAAAATCATTTGTGATAACGGCACTTTTCTTTTGTGGATCCCGGATACATTGCCATACAGGCATTTAATCTTTATTGGCAGGAATCAGCCGGGGAGCGATGATGAGGTGTTTAACCATTTCAATGAAGTTTTCATCGTTGATTCGATTCGCAATTCATTCGCGAGAGAATACAGGACGAAAATCATTTTTTACCAGGATGCTGATGATAGTGCGTTTCAAATTGCGACAAGAGGACTGAATGAAATGAAAAGTCGGTTTGGTCGTTGAGAACATGTACAAAATTGTAGTTATGCATCGATCTTCCAGAGTCGTATCCGTGTAATTCGTCTTAATCCGTGTTATCAAAATTTTATTTCACGCAAAGCTTTTTTTGGTCATTTACAATCGCAATGTCTGTACGAATTGAGCAAGGTTTTATGCGAAGCTCAAATTAAGCGCGCAAAGAGGTTGCTATTCGCAACCTGGTGAGAGACTGAAAGTTGAAAATCGCATCCTGTAGTTCACTTCAATTTGTAGAGTCGTATCCGTGTAATCCGTCTTAATCCGTGTAATCTCTCTATATCTTAGCAGCATGAATCGCCCCATCAGAGTACTCGTCGCAAAAATCGGTCTTGACGGACATGACCGCGGAGCAAAAGTGATTGCAACTGCATTGCGTGATGCAGGCATGGAGGTAATTTATACAGGACTTAGACAAACTCCCGAAATGGTTGTCCGCACTGCGATGCAGGAAGATGTGGATGCAATCGGCATCAGCATTTTATCAGGAGCGCACATGACGGTATTTCCACGAGTACTTGAATTGATGAAAAAAGAAGGACTGGATGATGTGCTTCTGACAGGTGGTGGGATTATTCCGGATGATGATACACAAAAACTACAACAACTTGGTGCCGGAAAACTTTTTGCACCCGGAACTCCAACTGGCGACATTGCACAATACATAAGGGATTGGGTAAAAGAACATCGAACTTTCTAAAGCTTCAATATGTACAAGACTTTACAAACAGAATTAACAGATGGTATTCTTACTGTAACGATCAACAGGCCTGATAAATTGAACGCATTGAATCATACTGTGCTTGAGGAGTTGGATAAAGTGCTGGATGATTATTACCAGAATGAAAATGTGAAGGGAGTGATCATTACAGGGTCTGGTGCAAAAGGATTTGTTGCGGGTGCAGACATTTCAGAATTTTTAGATTTAACAAGAGATGAAGGAATGGATCTTGCCCGAAGAGGACAGGATATTTTTGCGCGATTTGAAATGTCTGCAAAGCCGGTCATTGCAGCAGTGAATGGTTTTGCACTTGGCGGAGGTTGCGAACTCGCAATGGCATGTCACATACGTATTGCAAGTGAAAATGCAAAGTTTGGTCAACCGGAAGTTAATCTTGGTTTAATACCTGGCTACGGTGGCACGCAACGCCTGGTGCATTTGATTGGAAAGGGGAGAGCAATGGAATTGTTGTTGACAGGAAATATGATTGATGCACAAACTGCTTTGCAATATGGACTTGTTACACATGTAGTACCGCAGGAACAATTAATGGAAAAAGCCCGTTCTGTAATGCAGCTCATTCTTTCCAAAGCGCCTGTAGCCATTGCTAAATGTATTTACTGCGCAAACATTGCAGCAGGTGATGTGGGCGAAGGAATTTCTGTACGAAATGGATTTACAGAAGAGGTAAATGCGTTTGGTGATTGTTTCGGAACGGAAGACATGAAGGAAGGCACGTCTGCCTTTCTTGAGAAAAGGAAACCTGTATTCAAAGGTGTCTGAGAATGCTGAAATATTTATTCTGTATATATTTTTTAGGTTCAAGCATTCTGTATGCGCAACCAGCAAAGGTTGTTGTAGATTCGATCAATCGTTACCTGGATTGGTTTGTTGTAGCTAAAAACATCTCATTTCTTGAAAAACATTATGCTGACGATTTTGTATTTACACATGGTACAGGATTCGTCGAAGGCAAATCATCCTGGTTAAAAAACGTACGTGATACTTCTGTTCATTACCTGTCGCGTGAGCACGATTCTGTTACTGTCGAACTCCACAAAAAAATCGCTGTTGTAAAAGGTCAGCTTGTTGTGAGAAGAAGATTTCCGTCGCGAATTGATTCTTATGGTTTAAAATACATTCGTGTATACCAATTCAGAAAAAAACGCTGGCAGTTAATTTCCCACAATACCACCCGTGAATGGCACTTTTAATACCGGAAATTTAAACGTGACGAAGTAGACTGTCAACTCCCCACTCACCACTCACTACTCACTACTCACCACTCACTACTCTCTCTCAATCAAATGCTCCTCTATCAAATATCCACTCATATCCTTCATAGAGGTTTTGGTCCCCGGTTTTCCTTCAAGAATGTGTAATTCAATTTTCTTCCATGCCCTGCCGGGAAATGTTATGATGCGTTTCCACCCAATGGTTGTACCAGGAATGGTTGTGATCTTTCCTTCCATGTCAGTCAGTTCAATGGAAAATTTTTGAATGTTCTGACCAAGTTGTATGTTCTCATTCAGGATTAGACAATTTATGAGGCGACCATCTGGAAAACTTATTGCCATTCCTCCGCGATGAGAATCATTAAAGATTTTTCCAAAATAAAAACAGGTATCAGAAAAACTTTTTGTTCGCAATCGACGAAACTGGATAAGCGAAGTGGAATCGACAGGATGAATCAACCCGCGACGATCAGGTGGAACGTTCAGCAATAAATTACTTCCACGACCAACAGATTTTAAATACAACTGGAATAATTGTTCCGGTGTTTTAACAAGGGTATCTTCATTTTTATGATAGAACCAGCCTGGCCTGATCGATACATCACATTCAGCAGGGATCCACGCCTCACCGTACATATTTCCTGAATTCAATGTGTCAACATGTGGCGCTTTAAGTCCTGGTTCATAGCCTGCAGTATCCAACAAATTCCAGTTTGTTTTACCTGCAATGCCCCGTTCATTTCCCACCCATCTTACATGTGGACCAATATCACTGAATATGACAGTGGAGGGAGATATTTTTTTAACAGTCGATTTATACCTGTCCCAGTCATATACCTGCATTTTACCATTGGGTCCTTCGCCATTTGCACCATCCCACCACAACTCCCAAATTGGTCCGTAGTTCGTAAATATTTCCGTCATCATATTCACGAAAACATCATTGTATTCAGGTGTTCCATATTGCGGATGATTTCGATCCCACGGAGAGATGTATACACCGAATTTCAAACCACTTTCCTTACATGCGCGAGAAAGATCTTTCAACACATCGCCTTTTCCATTTCTCCATTTGCTTTCCCGAACGGTATGTGTTGAAAATTTTGATGGCCAGAGACAAAAGCCATCATGGTGTTTTGCAGTGATGATGATGCCTTTTGCACCAGCAGATTTTGCAATGCGCGTCCATTGCCTGCAATCAAGCTGCGTTGGATTGAAAATATCTTCCGGCTCATCGCCATGTCCCCATTCCTTATCCGTGAAAGTGTTTGGACCGAAATGAATGAAGAGGTAGTACTCCTGCTGATGCCATCGAAGCTGATGAACCGTTGGAACAGGATGTTGCTGTCCATAACTGGCAGATGCAACCAACAAAAGGAAAATGAAAAAGCGATTCAAAATTTTAATTGATCGTTTAATCCGTCAATTTCTGATTTTTTGATGAATAAACCTTGAGGGCAATTTAATTCTTCAATGCACCTTACGAAGCGATTTGGACATTGGACATTTAGAAAAGTTTCTGGTTTCTGGTTTCTTGTTTCTCGTTATCATGGTAACATTTGAATGTTCCCGTCTAAGATGTTAAATGGAGGTTTGGACATTGGATATTGGACATTGGACATTTAGAAAAGTTTCTTGTTTCTGGTTTCTGGTTTCTCGTTATCAGGGCAACATTTGAATGTTCCCATCTAAGTTGTTAATTGGAGGTTTGGACATTGGATATTGGACATTGGACATTTTCTGGTTTCTCGTTTTCCCGCGTATATGGATTTTAGCTTTGATTCTACTTCTCAGGAACTTGAGGCTTCCTTGAAGCCTGAAGCCTGACGCTTGAAGCCTATCCTCGTGTTAACTTTGCGCAGCAAAAACAACAACATGGATTTCCGCATTGAAAAGGATACAATGGGTGAAGTAAAAGTGCCGGCGAATGCTTTTTATGGTGCACAAACCCAGCGTAGCATTGAAAATTTCAAAATTGCGCAGGATATCAACAGGATGCCAAAGGAAATTATCAGGGCTTTTGCATATTTAAAAAAAGCTGCAGCGCTGGCGAATAAAGATGCTGGCATTCTTGCGGAGGATAAAACTTCATTGATAGGAAGGGTTGCAGATGAAATTCTCGAGGGAAAGCTTGATGAATATTTTCCTTTAGTGGTGTGGCAAACTGGCAGCGGTACACAGAGCAATATGAATGTGAATGAAGTAATCGCTTATAGAGGACATGTATTACAAGGTGGGCAACTTGCTGACAAAGAAAAATTCCTTCACCCAAATGATGATGTAAATAAATCGCAGTCTTCAAACGATACTTTTCCAACTGCTATGCATATCGCAGCATATAAAATGCTGGTTGAAATAACGATCCCTGGTATTGAAAAATTAAAGTCAACGCTTGAAAAAAAGAGCAGGGAATTCATGCAGGTAGTAAAGATTGGGCGTACGCATTTTATGGATGCAACACCACTGACACTTGGCCAGGAATTCAGTGGTTATGTTTCGCAGCTTGATCACTGTTTACGTGCAATTAAAAACACGCTTCCTCATTTATCAGAATTGGCTCTTGGCGGTACTGCAGTGGGAACTGGGATCAATACACCTGAGGGATATTCAGAAAATGTTGCCAAACACATTGCACAATTAACGGGACATCCATTTAAAACAGCAGAAAATAAATTCGAAGCACTTGCTGCGCATGATGCAATTGTTGAATCACATGGAGCATTAAAAACAGCAGCGGTAAGCCTGATGAAAATTGCAAATGACATTAGGATGTTGTCATCAGGGCCCCGGAGTGGTATCGGTGAAATCATGATCCCCGATAATGAACCAGGATCTTCGATAATGCCTGGCAAAGTGAATCCAACACAATGCGAAGCATTAACCATGATCTGTGCACAGGTATTAGGTAATGATGTTGCGATTAATATAGGTGGCGCCACAGGACATTTCGAACTCAATGTTTTTAAGCCTGTGATGATTTATAATTTTCTGCACAGCGCACGACTCATTGGTGATGGCTGTGTAAGTTTTAATGATAAATGCGCAGGGGGAATTGAACCCATCCATGCAAACATTAAAAAACACGTCGACAATTCATTGATGCTCGTAACTGCACTCAACCCGAAAATTGGATATTATAAAGCGGCGGAAATTGCACAGAAGGCACACAAAGAAGGAACTACATTGAAAGAAATGGCTGTAAAACTTGGATACCTGACTGCGCAGGAATTTGATGAATGGGTGGACCCGGCGAAAATGGTTGGGAAAATTTGATTATAAAATGCATAGCGAGGGGTTTTAAATCCCTCGCTATGCATTTTGATTTATTACGTTCGGAAAGTTATTCATAATGATTGAACCACGATGGATCTGTTTCTCCATCATTCGGCATACGCGTATATGGATTTACCATTGGCAGCACACGCAGCTTGCTTTTCACCACGATCTTCGAATCCTCTGATTTGATTGCTTCCGCAGCTCCCGCAGGAAGCGCTTTGAGTGGATAGGCGGAAAAGTAAAACGAGGGAACAGCATTACTTTTCATAATTGATTTTTTAAAGGTTTGGATTTAAACGTCAAAATACTTCTTTTAATTTGTTAATACAACCCTAAAGCGTTCTACTTCTTAATGATCTTTTCAATTTGAACCTCAATATCATATGCGTTACTGATCTTAAGCATATACACGCCTGGTTTGTATCCGGTCAGCATAATATCAAAATCATTTTTAAAGGTCATTTCTTCAAGCACTTTTCGACCGCTCACATCAAAGAGTTGCACTTTCAATGGTTTTCTCAGGTTCTTTTTTCCTTCCACGTGCACATAATCTGTTGCAGGGTTTGGATAGATACGAATCATATCGCTTACAATTCGTGGACTGTTTGTTCCTTCACGCAGAGGAAGAAGCTGGATATTCTTCCATGTGAGTTTTAAAACTTTCCCCCCATCCCTGGTCGAAGTACTTCCACCACTGAATCCACCTGTTGGTCCTGATGTTGATCCTGTACTGTCAATAACAGCCCAGATGATCCCTCCATTCGGACTGATGGCAATGTCGCGTACGCGCCATCCATGCAACAATGGAAATGTGTCAACAGAATTTCCGGAAACAGTACTGTCAATAAAATTTCCTGCAGCATTCAATTTCACACGGTATAATCCATATTTAAGTGATGTAACGAGAACAGAATTTCTCCATCCCGGCAATGCACCCTTATCATAAAAATCAATGCTTGAAGGTGCAATGGTCGGCCAAGTGAAAATATTCGCACCACTCGATGGAATATTGGCAGCAGACCAGTTAAAGAATGAAAATGCAGATGGCGTATTAAGTGCTGTTACGTTACAAAAGCTGGCAATTTCATTGGTAATATCCTGTCCCGCCAACTGATCATTATTGGGATAAGGATCTGTATCACTGTAATTGTTGTCACACAATCCTGCCACTCTTGGCCATCCATAATTTCTTCCAGCGACAATAATATTTAATTCATCATCTGATTTATCTCCATGTTCAGAACTGTATAATCTCCATGTTCCATTTGATTCACCCCACACCAATCCCTGTGCATTGCGGTGACCAAATGAATAGACGGGTGTTCGCAATGAAGTAAATGGCGCAACAGAATGCGTATAAGGGTTGTCGTTAGGTATCCATCTTCTCCAACGATGATAGTCATGTATGGGAGAACCCGGAGTTGTTTCTCCATCAGGTTCTGTATTCAATCGCAATATTTTTCCTTCAAGCGTATCGCGGTTTTGTGCATGCATGGGTCTTGAACTATTGTTGAACTGTCCAGCTCCCATGTCTCCCACCGTGTAATACAATTTATAGGTTCCATCAGATTCCGGTTCCGGACTGATGGTCATACGACCCGAGTTGTGGTCATTACTTCCTGGAATGTCTGACAGTACCGTATCCATTATTACGAGTGTATCATTATTCAGCACAGAAGGATTCGCGGCATCGGCTGCGAAATAAAACCGGCATCGCACAATTTTCGAAGTGAAATAACATGGGTTGGAAGGACCGCCTGGGCAGCTACCCTTGAACACATAGGCCAGGTAAACCCAGGGTTTCCCAGATAAAAATTGTGGGTGTATAGCAAGTCCCATCATTCCCCCCTGTGGCCAGGTGCCAATAGAACGGCTAAAGTTGATCTCTCCCTGTCCAAGGTTAATTTGAAGCACTTCCTGGGGTGGTACATTCTTCGCCAGGGTGGTTCGATTTGGGCTCATACGGAGGACCCTATATCCCCTTGCCTCGGTGATCCATAGGGAATCATCGGGACCGTAGGTAATCTCCCATGGATAGCCCAGTCTCTTGGCTACCGTATCCATATCGAATAAAATAGTGGTGGAATCAACGACCTGAGAGCTAGATTGCAAGAAGTTGATTATCAGGATAATAAGTATTAAGCCTTTCCTGATGGATGGTTTTTGCATAAGGCGGATTTGTACCTGAAAATTATTGAACCCTGATTATTAATGCAATAGGATAAATACCCGTTCAAATACGCATTAAAAGCCTGAAAAACACTATTGCAAAAGGCCTAATGATTGGTTAATTTTCAGCCTAGAAATCCCGATCCTGTGAACCGAAACTCGATTCTATGAAAACAATTGTACCCCGTGTAAGAATTCTTTCACTGTTCGTTCTGCTCCTCCTGGGCCTGAGTCCAGGCGTTTCCGGGCAGATCATTGATTTCGGTAAAAGCTATATCAACGTTTCCAAGGGGACCAATGGTGGTACTGTTGAAACGGGTGATACTTTGGAGATCAGGGCGAGCCTCGTAGTTCGTTCAGGTTCTTACGATAGTTGCGGTTACTTCGATAATGTGCCTGTCGGTACAACCTATATTCCGGGAACTGTTCGGGTACTTACGAACGAAGGGAAGATCTACAAACAATTTACTGATGCCTTGAATGATGACGAGGGCTGGAGAGCAGGATCACAGATCAGGATCAATTTGGGATACAGGCAGGGAGACGGACAGGCTTCCGCAGTAAGAAGGGGAAGAGTAAGAAATAACAACGGTCACAAACCTTCATTTTATGGAAGTGCAACAATCCAGGTTGCTTCATTCCGTGTTCGTGTTACAGCAGCAATAGGAACAAATATCAGTATTGGTGGTGGTTATATGACTTACCGCCTCGGGACAAACGCTTTACAAACATTTACATTCCCAACCAACATAGTTGCGGTCTACAGGAACTTCGGTATATGTTCAAACTCTATCGGAGTTAATTCACTCGGTACTGAGTTCAATGGAACATTCGGATCAGGGCAACCAAGGAACAGGGCAGCTTCTGCGAATGTGCCTGCTGGTTATGGTTACCAGATATTCAATACGAATACACCAAATGACTATACTTACGGTATAGCAAACAATACATCAACGCGACAGAATTATTCAACATCGAATGCATGGCCAAAACCAGATAATACTTCACCATCACACAGGGTATTCAGTGTGTGGGATATTATTGGTGACCATACAGGTGCGGCTTCACCAACAGTTGGTAATCCTGCTGCCGATACGGTTGCTAATACGAATGCAGGGTACATGCTTATCGAATAGACTCTGCATTCCAGCATACCATTTCAAATCTTTGTCCAAATACTTATTATGAAATCTCGTGTTGGATGCGCAACATCTGTTCAAAATGCGGATGTGACTCCAACGGAACAGGTGCTTCAGGTGCAGGATATATCGCAACAGCACCGGGGGATTCATCCGGAGTGTATCCAAATATTACATTTGAAGTAGACGGTGTGGACTATTATACAACAGGTAATCTTCGTTACAGCGGACAATGGGTTAAAAAAGGTTTTACATTCTTAACAGGACCGGCACAAACAAGTTTTACACTTAAATTTTTTAATAACGCACCTGGAGGTGGCGGTAATGACTGGGCGCTTGATGATATTACTGTTGCCACCTGTACGCCAAATCTTCAATTAAATCCATCTGCTGACCCGACTGTCTGTGAAAATAATCTCGTGACCATGTCGTGTACGGTCAGGTCGTTCTTTAATAACTATACTTATTACAAATGGCAGCGAAGCACCAACAATGGTGTAACGTGGAATGACACAGGTATCAGCGGGGGCCCGGTTACTCCAACATGGAATGGAACTGCCTGGGAATATACAGCTACTTATCCACCTTATGTTGGTACAACTGCGGATAGTGGTTACCGTTACCGCGTTGTGGTGGCAACAACTGCTGCAAACCTGAACAATACTTCCTGTGCATTTTCGGAAACAACAGTCATCACCGTCCACGTTATCAATTGTGGTGATCCACTTGAAACAGATATTCTCTCCTTTGCTGGTAAGGTGGAAAACAGGTATGGTGTTCTAAACTGGAGTACGACACAGGAAAATGAACAGGTCACATTTACTATAGAAAAAAGTGGTGATGGAATTAATTTCATTCCGATTGGTACCGTGGATGGCACCGATCAGAATGGAGGAATAAACATATTCTCATTTAAAGATCCGCAAATACTGATCGGAACACAACATTATCGACTGAAATTAACAGCGAACGGAAAAGTTAAATACAGCAGAACAGTTCAGTTGTCTGCAGATTCGAAAGGAATTGAATTTATTTCAGTCATCAATCCTTTCCACCATGCTCTTTCATTCGAAGTTGCGAGTGATGCAACTGCAATAGCGGATGTGGATATGATTGATGGGGCAGGTGAAATAATCAGAAAACTGAAATTCACATTGCAGGTTGGACAAAACAGTTTCTCGATTAATGATACAGACAATCTGCCTGCAGGTATTTACACGCTTCGTGTACGCACTGCATCTCATTCCATTCACAAAAGAGTAGTAAAACAGTAAACTTTAAAAAACAGGTATAGACATGAAAACTTATGGCGTAATGCAGCAATGCTTACGCCATTTTTTTATCAGGATACCTGAACGTTGTCATTTACTTCAGTACTTGTTTCGACAACAGGAGTTTTTTCTTCCGGCAATTTCCTTTTGAAAAACCTGCGCTGAAAGATCAGCAGTGTAATAACGCCAATTGAAATGGAAGCATCAGCTATATTGAAGATCGCGCTGAAGAAAAGGAATTTTTCACCGTTGGGCAGGGTGGTTTCAAATAGAGGAAAGTAAAGCATGTCTACAACCTTACCATGTAAAAAACCTGCATAACCCTGGTCAGGAAACATCCTTGCAACTTCGGCA
>CAZCKF010000054.1:0-11868 GCA_964499155.1 uncultured Chitinophagaceae bacterium | reverse complement strand
AGAAGATTGTCGTAGATCCCTGTACACAACAGATCATCGAGGTTCATTACAATTGCATCTACAGCAATCCCTCTCCATACGCTGATGTCGCTGGTTTCTTTCCAATATAAATAGGCAAGGATAGATTTGGTTCCGGCGCCGTCAGCATGCATCACATTCACCCAATTATCATCCATGCCAAGGTAATCTGGATAAATCTTACAAAACGCTTTTGGATACAGCCCCTTGTCGAGTGCATGCGTGGCAGCATGAACATCTTCTTTTTGGGCTGAAACTCCGCGACGTTTGTAAAGAGACATGAGGGTTTTGATTTTTGATTTTGGGTTTTGGATTTTGGATTGAAAGACCCAATTATCAATATTGCTTCATTTGGCAATAAAGCAAATGCAATATTATTCGATGTTGGTTAGGCTTACAAAGATTTTATTATTAGCAGGTAGCCCCAAACCTTACTATAGTCTTTTACGAAGCCAATCTTTGAAATCCTGAAATCTTGAAATCAAAAGCCCTCCACTTCTATCTTAGATTTGCATTTCTATGTTGGTCCACCGCGCCATATCAAAATTGCCTTCGTTTAACAAAGCTGTCATCACCATTGGCACCTTTGACGGTGTGCACCAGGGACACAGGAAGATCATCAGCAGGTTAAAATCAGAAGCAAAAGAAATCAACGGTGAAACGGTCATCATCACCTTTCATCCACATCCACGCAAAATTGTTTCTTCTGCAATACTTGGTGTGAGATTAATAAATACACTGGATGAAAAAATTGAATTGCTTGAAAAGGAAGGAATTCACCATTTGGTTGTGGTGCCTTTCACAGAAGCATTTGCCAACCTGACTGCTGATGAATACATGGAATCATTTCTGTACAAACAATTCAAGCCACATACCATTATCATTGGTTACGATCACCGCTTTGGCCGTGGCCGCGAAGGTGATTACAGGTTGATGGAAAAGCTTGCATCAAAATATAATTATGAGCTGAAAGAAATTCCAAAACATGAGATTGATGAAATAGGAATTAGTTCCACTCGTATTCGCGAAGCATTGCTTGAAAGCAAGATCGAAATAGCAAACAAATTGCTGGGATATGATTTCTTTTTCAGTGGCGAAATCGTTCATGGTGATAAACTTGGCAGAAAACTGGGTTATCCCACAGCTAATCTCCACATAATCGACGAAGAAAAAATAATTCCTGGAAATGGAATTTATGCAGTGCGTGCTGGATTGAATAACGGGAAAGATCTAAATGGAATGATGAGTATTGGTTTTCGTCCCACCGTTGATGGTACTAAAAGGGTAATAGAAGTAAATCTTTTCGATTTTGAGCAAGAGGTATATGGTCAAACATTGCGTGTTCAAATGGTAAAATACCTGCGGTCTGAAATTAAATTTGATTCGCTCGATGCGCTTGTTGCAAAAATGGATAATGATAAAGTTGAAACCATGAAAGCACTCGGTATTAATTCATAATCTTGACCAGTAGTTCTTTCATTAGTGAATATTCTGGTGTGCCTCCATCTTTTATGCCCACACTTCTCAAATTGTAGTGGTGGAAAAGAATGAGAATTTTTTCAACCGCATTGATATCATAGTTTCTTTTGGCAAGGTCAAAATCTTCACGCGGCCACAAATTCAGGCCAAAGGTTTTTGGATCCTGGCCGTTCAATCCATGTACAGCGTAAACTTTTGCAAAAAAAGAATAGAGTATTGGAAGGATCATATGAATGGGTGCAGCCTTTGGATTGGCTTCGAAATACTGGATGATGCGAATGGCTTTTGCAAGATCTTTTGAAATGATGGCAGATTGCAATTCAAACACGTTGAATTCTTTGCTGATGCCAATATAATTTTCAATATCATCTTCTGTGATATTCTTTCTTGCACCAAGATTTAATGCAAGCTTATCAATTTCATTGTCGATGCGGCTTAGATCATTACCAATATGATCGAGAATAAGTGCAAGGCCTTTTTTTGAAATGGTTAATCCTTTATTCTGTATCAATTCCTGTGTCCATTCCAAAAGCTGACCCTCATTCAATTTCTTCGTTGAAAGAAGGACACCTTTTTCTTTTAAAATTTTAGAAAGCTTTGAACGTCCATCAACTTTTTTTTCTTTATAGTAAACAACGAAAATTGTTGATGGTTGAGGATATATGATTCAAGTTTATCAATATCCCTCATTTGCTGGGCTTCTTTTAATATAACCACCTGTTTTTCGGCAAACATTGGATATCGTCTGCATGCATTTAATATGGCCGTCCAGTCAGCATCTTTTCCATAAAAAACCGATAAATTAAAGCCCGCTTCGCTCTCATTTAATATATATTTTTCAGCATAATCTATAACTGCATCAATAAAGTAAGATTCCTCTCCTTCAAGCCAATAAACCGGTTTAAACCTTCGTTTTTTCCAATCTGAAATGATAGCTTGCACTGACATAAGGTGCTAAGTTACAGGCATTATGGACACCATGGAGGGTTATCCCCAGCGTGCGGAAAAATATCAATGGTTTTTCTGGCACGGTTTTCGAAATTTTAGGTCCGGAAAACGAAACCGAAATGACCATCAGCCTGTAATTCTACGCCGGTTGAGATCATTCAAATACAACAATCCTATTTCGGTTCTATTTAAAACGAAAAAACCATTCAAATGGCAAACACTAATTATCCTGCTGCAGACCGTACTAATGAGCCACGGAAAAGCAATAACAACAAGAACATCCTGATAGGCATTTTAGCTGCGGGATTGCTTGGTACCTGGGGATATTTTCTTTATGACAAAAATCAGTCTAATGAAAAGATCCAGGTAGCGCAAACGCAAACTTCAATAACAATGACCCAGCGCGATTCTGTACAGTTAATGTACAATGATGCGCTTACAAGACTTGATTCCATCACTGGAAACAACAACAACCTTCAGGGTCAGTTGAGTGAAAAGCAATCTGAAATTGCACGTTACAAGAATGAGATCAACAGCATCCTTCGCAAAAAGAATGCTTCTGAAGCAGAATTGACACGCGCTCGCAGGTTGATATCTGAATTGAATGGCAAGATTGAAAACCTTGAAGCTGAAGTAGCAAGACTTACTGGTGAAAATCAGCAACTCGCCGCAACGAATACACAACTCACAGAAGAAAAAGCTGTGCTTGAAACAAACCTGCAGACAACAACAGCAGAAAAAACTGAACTCGCAGGAACAGTTGATGTTGGATCAACATTCAGCGCTTCTAATATCCAGATCACTCCGGTGAATGAAAAAGGAAGCGGAAAAGAAAAAGTAACTACATCTGCCAAGCGTGTTGACAAACTCGTATTGAGCTTTGATGTAGAAAATAGAATCGCGAAATCAGGCCCTGCTGATATGTATGTTATCGTAACTGCTCCTGATGGAAACGTTATCGCAGATCCATCAATGGGTTCAGGTACACTTACCACACGTAGTGAAGGTGACAAACAATTCACAGCTAAAGTTTCAACAGAGTATGAAACAGGCGTGAAGAAAACAGTTCAATTACCACTTCGTCAGAATAATTTCCAGACAGGAAATTACAAGATCGAAGTATTTCATAACGGATTTAAGATTGCTGAAGGAACACGCAGTCTGAAGAAAGGTGGAATTTTCTAATAACATCTTTTGAAACTCATTAACCTCATTAAACTCGGTGGTTTATTCGGTTAATTGAAGTTTTCCAAACTCCTACAAAACACCAGACCGCTCCGACTTTTCGGAGCGGTTTTGTTTTTGCGCTAATGGACGCTAATTAGGGCTAATTAACGCTAATTAATTCTCACACTGATTTTAATTCATCTGTTCTTTTAGATTGAAATATTGATACTTATAATTTCTGATTGAATAACTATTCGAAACCAGTATACGATCTTGAAGCCTGAAGCCTTTCTTAGTTTCTTCATACCCCTTGTATCTTTCCTGGAACCTGGACCTTGTATCCAGGACCTTCCGAAAGGTGTTTTTTCCACAAGTGTGCATAACCCCGGCTTCATTTTCCCGGTTTTATTTAGCTTGAACTTTATGAGAGATACCAAAGCATTGCTTTTGCTACTGCTGTCGAGTGGATTGTTGGGTACATGGATATATCACCTGTACGACAAGAGTAAATACGGAACGAAAAAAATGGAGGCTGTACTTATTAAAGACAGTCTCGCTGTTGAAGGTCGCGTAAGAGATTCACTGCAGGTTTTATTCATGCAGGCAGTAAGCCAGTTGAATGATAAAAGATCAGACGTTGATTCTTTAAAAGGCCAGTTAGACAACCAGGTTGCACATATTTTCAAATTACGCAACGAAATTGGTTCGATCCTTAAAAACAGAAATGTAACTAAAGCTGATCTTAATCTTGCCAAACAAAAAATTGCTGAACTGCAGGGGCATATCGATGAGATGAAGGAACAGAATGTAACGCTGGAAGAAGAGCGTTCGAGACTGAATGTTACACTCGAACAGTTAAGCACAGAAATGAAGACAATGCAGGAAAGCATTACTCGTCTTGGCGCAGAGAATAAGGAACTGGCAGAAACCATCAACGAAGCATCGACATTTGTTGCATCTGAAATCAAGCTCGTGCCAATGGATGTTCGTGAAGGAGTGAAAGAAGTTGAAACATCCAAAGCTGATAAAGCAAACAAATTTGTTATTTCCTTCTTTGTGCAGAATAATATTACCAAAGCTTCTTCAACAGATGTGATTGTTGTCATAACAGAACCAGATGGCAAGACAATGAAGAGCAGCATCTGGGAATCCGGAAATTTTAATGCTCGTACGGAAGGAATGATCGACTACACGATTCGTTTCAATATCGAATACAGAAAAGGAGAACAAAAGAAAATGCTGTTCTCACTACAGCCTGAAAAAATTCAAAAAGGAACCTATACCATGCAGGTCTATCACAATGGTGTGATGATCGGTGAAACTGCGAAAAAGTTGTCTTAGTAAGAGCCTTACTAATTCTAACCCATTGAAGGAAGAGAGCCTCTTGAAAGAGAGGCTTTCTTATTTATCCGCCAAATTGGCGAAGGCGGATTTTTGATTTTGGAGTTTTGGTTTTGGATTTTGGATTTGCTTACAGGTCTCGAAGTGTTTGATGAATAGATACAGGTTGCATGGTTTTATGGAAATACGTAAAATATGAGTCAAGATAACTTTCGTGAAAGTCTTTAGATTTGCTTACCGGATTCGAACCCTATTAACTTTGACATAGTTCCTAAAATCCATCCTCCAATCCTTTACCAATCCTATAATCCTATTCCTGTAATCCTGTTCCTTTAATCCTTTACCAATCCTATAATCCTGTTATCCTTCACCAATCCCATAATCCTGTATCTATCCTTCACCAATCCTTCAATCCTGTTTATGCGGGCAGTTATTTACGAACGTTATGGTCCTCCAGAGGTACTTCAATTAAAAGATATTCCAAGACCTGTTCCGGGAGATAACCAGATCCTGGCAAAGATTCATTCAACCACAGTTACTGCAGGAGACTGGCGTATGAGAAAAGCTGATCCTTTTTATATAAGGATCGTCTCGGGATTTTTCAGGCCAAAAAATCCTAAAATTTTAGGATTTGAATTGGCTGGAATTGTAGAGGAGGTGGGTAAGGAAGTGAAATCTTTTAAACGTGGTGATGAAGTATTCGCCGCATGCGGATTCAAATTCGGCGCTTATGCTGAATATAAATGTCTTGCTGACAATGATTCGATTGTTTTGAAACCAAAAAACATGTCATTTGATGAGGCAGCAACAGTTCCGATTGGTGGCATTACTGCATTAAGATTTTTAAGACAGACCGGCATCAAGAATGGTGAAAATATGTTGATCTATGGTGCATCAGGAAGTGTGGGCACTTACGCAATCCAGCTTGCAAAACATTTCGGTGCAACTGTTACAGCGGTTTGCAGCACATCAAATAAAGAGCTTGTAAAATCTTTAGGTGCCAACAATGTAATTGACTATACGAAAGAAGATTTTACAAAAACCGAGGATCGTTTTGATTTGATTTTCGATGCAGTGGGGAAAACATCAAAAAATAAATGTAAACATCTATTGAAGCCGGGAGGCCGTTTTATCACAGTCGGTTCTATGCCGAAAAAAGGAAAAAATGATCTGCAAACATTAAAAGATATCATTGAAGCTGGAGAATTAAGATCAGTCATTGACCGAAAATACACGCTTGAACAAATCCAGGATGCGCACAGGTATGTGGAGAGTTTTCGGAAGAGAGGGAATGTTGTGGTGAAAGTGGTTGAGGATTTTTGATTTTGGATTTTGGATTTTGGATCTCTTTATTGGTATCGAAGAGTTATTTAGTTTGTGGCCTGCCGAAGGCTTCACGCAAAGACGCTAAGTGAGAAAAGACGCAAAAGATTTAAGATTGCAGATTCAAATTAAAATATTCAGCGGTTGAATATTTTTGATTTTATGGTATTGAATTTTCAACCAATAGCCACGTTTGCCAGTTGCTCCTCGCCTCTCACAAACCATCTGACTCTACAAATTATAACCGTAACTCACATAATACAACCCACCGACATACGGACTACCATAACCCGTACGGTAATAATTATTTCCAATATTGGCACCGCCAATACGAAATGAATTTTTTGTTCCTGGCTGACGATAGGTAACCTGCGCATCTACCCAAGTGAAATACGGAAGTGTGCCGGTTACAAAAGTTCCTTCGTAATAATTATTATCCTGCCATTTTACAACGACGTTCATGCCGATATTTTTCCAGACGTTTTCATTGCGCAGGCCTATGTTCCAGCGATAGCGTGGTGCATTGAAAAAGGTTGCAAATCCATCAGGAACATCACGGAGTTCGTCAGAGAAAATGTTTCCGTAAAATAAAAAGTTTCGAGGCAGGCGATATTCTGCACCAATACCCCAGCCAAGGGCTGATACCTGCTTGTCGGTATTTTGTATGTAAGAAAGATTGCGTGATGTCAATGGGTTAAATACACCGGTTTGTGCACCGGTCATTGACTGCACCACTGCTACCCTGCCGAGAAAATCCTGGTATTGACTATAATATCCATAGACATCGACAAATAATTTCTGCATTAAAATTCCTTTGTAACCCAATTCAAAAGATGAAACAGTTTCTGGTTTCATTGGAGCAAAGACTGCTTCTTTTAATACGATTGTATTTGCTGGATTACCCCCACCCCGGTAATCAGCCACACTTTCTGCAGTATATCCTTTATTTGTATTTAGCTGGTAATACGTTTGAAATTCAGGCAATCCACCGATCAGCAAACCTGAACCAACATTCAGGTTTATGTACTGATCCTGGTTGGTTGGAAAACGATATGCTGTTTGGTAAGAAAAACGAACATTGTTGTTTTCTGATACTTTAAATACGGCTGTAAAGCGTGGTGTGAATTTACCTTCAAAATTTGTGTGCTTGTCATAACGGCCAGCTGCTGTCAGTGTCAGTCGTTCATCAATAAATGATTTCATCAATTGTGCGTAAGCGCCATATTCGCTGACCGTAATTGTTCCTGCAGTATCTGCGAACAACGTTCCCTGGGAATTCAAAACATATTGCTTCCACTGTGCACCGGCGATCATGCCCACTTTATCATTGAAATTCCAGATGTCTGAAAGATTGAGTTGTCCTTCTGCAGCCCACAGGTCAGATTTGTCGAGAAATTTTGCTCCCTGGGGTATGGCACGGCTGCGAATTGTTTTTGCTGCCGCATCGTATTGTGGTGTGCCCGGTAAAAATCTTCCTGCATCAGCAAGATTGCGGCCATTGAGGTGTGCGAGATATTCATTACCACCACTTGCATATTTCGTAGAGAGATATGCTGCTATGTATTGCGTGTACCATGATCCAGGAACGTTGGCAATACTGAAACTTGGTTTTGCTGCTTCATTGATCAATCTTCCAAGTACTGTTGCATTATATGAATCACCTGCATTTTCCTGTGTTGTATAACCTCTCAAAAACCAACGCGGTGCACGAAATTCTAATTTGTGCTGCGCCATTTTCAGATTACGAAGTGAATACCTGTCAGCTCCTGTATAAACAGTTGTACCAGTTCCGAGGTAACTATTCCATGATGCTTCTATTGATGGTGTTATTTTGTAATGAAGTCCCCCGGTGAACTTTACATTCATCGTGTTATAATCAACGAGATGTTCTTCTTCATATCCTGTTCTCGATACCTGCTGGTTTGGAAAATTGATTGGGTTCAGAAAATAAGTTGAAGGAACTGGAGTTCCGGGAAATGTTGCCGGCATACCTGCACCAGACCAAATCAATAAGGCAAGATCACGGATATTTACCGTTGTTTCATCACCATACATGTTGATGCCATCATAATTCGGATCTGTTATCCTGTCGCCGCCAACCACTTTACTCAAAACACTTGTCCTGCGCACATTACGATAGTCATCTGCCTGCCAGTCTTCTGCCTTGGTCAATTGTGCTGCAATCTTGAATGCAATTTTATCCTTGAATGCTTTTGCATAACGAACTCCCCAATCATAATAGGGTGCGGGATCACGCTGGCTTCCATCAACGTGCATAATACCCTGCTTGATATGAACACTCAATCCCTGGTAACGGAAAGGATTTTTACTGGTAAGTAACAACGTTCCATTCATCCCTCCTGAACCGTACAATGCAGATGAAGCACCTGCAAGCAATTCTATATTATCTAGATCCAATTCTGTAATCCCAATTACACCACCCACAGCAAAATTTAATCCTGGTGCCTGGTTGTCCATTCCATCAATGAGTTGATTCAATCTTGTGTTACCGCTGCTGACAAAACCACGTGTTGTTACAGTTCTGAAGGTCAGACTTGCCGTGTGCATGTCCACACCTTTTAAATTTGATATCGCTTCATAATAATTTGGTGTAGCAAGATTTCTCAAAACCTGCGGACCCATTCTTTCAATCGTGACAGGAGAATTGATTGCCCTTTCCGGAGCACGAGTGGCTGCAACCACAACTTCGTCACCAACCAGCGTTGAAAGATTCAATATAACATTTAAAGGTGTTGCAGATGTCACCTGCACTTCATGTCGCAAATAACTGATAGATGTAAAGATCAGCCTTGCGGGAAGTGAAGGCACCTGTATCCTGAATGATCCGTCTGAATTGGTAAATGTTCCGGTTGACGTACCTGCAACCTGTACAGAAACGCCTTGCAGGCCCGCGCCCGTTGCGCTGTCTCTGACTGTTCCTTCGATCTGTATGTTTTGGGCAATGGTATTAATACTAAGCAGCAGGCAAATTGTTGCCAACGCGAGAATGGTTTTTCTCATTTGGTGGAGAATTTAATGGATGCGGTAAAATAGCCATTATTCGAACAAAATGCAAATAGCCTCTTTGTATTTCAAGATTTCAAAATTTCAAGATTTCAAAATTATTTAGGTTGAAGAGATATTATGATATTGTCGCAGATTGAAATTCGAATTTTTTATCTAAGTTTTGAAATGCAATAAGACCCATATTATAAAGATTGTTCGAACTAAGGAATCTTGAAATTTTGAAATTTTGAAATCTTAAAATAAAAAAAAGCCCCCTGTCCGGAGGCTTTTAATATTTTCCAATAATTCAAATCCTAGAAGACATTGTACCCAAAACTCAAATAATACAATCCCCCCACTTCAGGATTTCCGAAAGCAGAACGATAGTAATTATTGAAGAGGTTTGAAGCGCCGAGTTTTACCTGGCTCTTGATCGATGGAAGTCTCCAGCTAAGCTGTGCATCCACTGATCCGAAAGACGGAACCTGGCCGGTTCCAAAAGTTCCTTCCCAGAACACTTCATCCTGCCAGCGATAGATAATATTAAATCCGAGGCTTTTCCAAATTGCCTGGTTGCTTAATCCAACATTAAAACGCAATTCAGGTGTATTGAAGAAGGCTGCAAATCCTGCAGGGAGATCTCTCAATTTATCGCCAGATACATTACCATTAAACATATATCCTTTGCCAAATCGATATTCTGCACCAATACCCCAACCAATTGCTTTTACTTCAGTAGCTGTATTGACAACGAAGGAATAGTTTGTTGTAGTGAAAGGACTTGCCAGCTCAGTAGCTTCGGTAGTTGCATTTGTACTTTGGCTTACACCGCGACCCACTGCAACACGCGAAATGAAATCATTGTACTGGCTGTAATACACATAAGCATCAAGTAAAAGTTTCGGCATTACCAATCCACGGAAACCAGCTTCATATGAATTCACCGTCTCTGGTTTCAATTCAGGGAAAGCAGCTTCTTTTAATAATAATGGATTAGGCGTTCCTGAAGCAACTGAATTCCGGTAATCAACAATGCTTTCGGAAGTTTTTGCAGGCCTTGTATCGAAATTGAAATATTGCCTGAAGTGCTGCGCCATTCCAATCAAACGGCTTGCAGGTGTTTGCAAATTGATCCACTGATCCTGGGTTGATGGGAAACGATATGCTTGCTGGTACGATAAACGGAAACTGTTGTTTGGAGAAACTTTTATCAACGCAGTTGCACGAGGAGTAAATCTTCCTTCGAAGTTTTCGTTCTTATCGTATCGGCCTGAAACAGTAAGTTGTAATCTTTCATTCATCAACCATTTCTGCAATTGAACGTATCCACCAATTTCACTAATGCCAATTGATCCCGCAGTATCGGCGAAAATGGTACCGTTTGAATTCAGATTATAATTTCTGTATGAAGCACCTACAAGAATTTCAGCAAATTTTAAATAAGGAGTAAGGTTCAACTGTCCTTCGTAATGATACAGGTCTGATGCATCATCAAATTTTGCTCCTCCCCTGCTGATCGGTTTTGAAATAGCGGCTCTGAAAGCTGTGTCAAACTGGAAAGTCCCAGGTAAAAATCTGCCCGCATCAGCGGCATTTCTTGCGGCAGTATGAGCCTGGAAGTCAGAAGTTCCGCCTGATCTTGCGCCCTGGTATGTTCCAACATAAGTTGCAAACCATGTTGCGTCAGACTTCCAGGAGCGGTTCACCGCAACTGCTGCGGTTGTTGCCGTATATGAGTCTCCGGAATTTTCCTGTGTGGTATATCCTCTCAGGAACCAGTTCTTTCCTTTGAATTCAAGTTTGTACTGACCCATTTTCAAATTACGTAATGCATACCTGTCAGCACCTGTATAAACTGTTGTTCCCATTCCCTGGTAACCAATCAATGATGCTTCGATATTTTCAGTGATGTTGTAATACAAACCACCTGATAATTTCAAATTGTATGCTTTGTAATCAACAAGGTTTTCTTCATTGTACCCTGTCCGGCTCACAAATGTGCCTGCGTGACTTCTTGCAGCAACAAAAAACAAGGCTGCCTGAGTTACCGCCGGTTGCAATGGTGCAGGAAATCCGCTGGCAACAGCAGTGATCTGAGCCATTGTTGCATTGGGTGGTAAGTTTGCTATGAAGATTGGTTGAACATCAACCCCGGAAGCTTGTAAAATTCCAGCTCTTGCCTGTAGAAATGCAGCACCACCAAAAGCACCAATGCTTGCACTTGCTTCATCACCAAAAACATTTACGCCATCATAGTTGGGATCACTGACACGATCACCCGGTTTGATATTGCTGAATACATTGTTGCGTTGCAAATTCCTGTAATCTTCAGCCTGCCAATCCTGTGCTGAAATCAGTTGAGCGCCGAGTTTAAAAGCAAATTTGTCATTGATCTTTTTGCCCCAACGTACTGCCCAGTCATAGTAAGGCGCCATTGGGCGTTGCTTTTCATCAACGTGCATCACACCCTGTTTGATCTCGAAACTCAATCCCTGGTATTTAAATGGACTTTTACTCGTGATCAGCATCGTACCATTCATACCACCTGAGCCATACAATGCAGATGATGCACCTTGCAATAATTCC
>CAZCKF010000053.1:5726-11899 GCA_964499155.1 uncultured Chitinophagaceae bacterium | reverse complement strand
TATACTGCTTAAAAAGATCTTCGGTGTATTTGCTTTTTTGAAGGTCGTCCTGCAAATGTTGTTCGCGTACAGGGAGCCAGGTAATATAAGTTGGTGGTAATTGTTGTAATCCCATTCTTGTACCGAAGCGATAAAACACATTGTATACTTCTTCCTTTTCCTCGTCAGATAATTTTTTTTCCAGCAATTCATACGATGCAATGGAATAATGGATCAACATGAATAACACATCGCGGTAGGCCCAGTCAGGAATCGTGGCGCCTCTCCCCTGTTCAACTGCCGTATGGATTTTTCGAATACTGTCGATCGTCTTGTTGGCTTCTTCTTCTGAGCAGAAAATAATATTGCGTGCATACCGGACGGTGGAAAATAAACGGCCGATTGGATCAGATGGAAGCCGGCCCGTGAAATAGAGCCAGTCCACTGCTTTGTTCAATGCAAATTCGGCTGCCGCACCTGCAAAAATAAAAAGCACGGTATCGCTCTTACCCCAGATGGTACGGACGATTGATCCTTTGCTTACAAATAAATTCATGGGTCAGGAGTTTCTGTTGCAAACTTACAGGTTAAATAAGTTGGAGGTTGGAAGTTGGAATGGTTGGAAGTTCTTTTATTCAAAAAGTCTTCACGCAAATACGCAAAAAATACAATTTGAAAATTTGAAATTTGACAGTATACCCAAATTTGCACCGTTAAAGCTTTTAATTCGAGGAATGTCAAACCGAGCCTGTCAATGATGTCAATCCAAGCTTGTCGAGGAATGTCAAACCGAACTTGTCGAGGTTCACGCAACGGCGCGGCGATGAAGATTTCTGATGTTCGAAGTTGTAAACGCAACGACGCGGCGGCCTTAAATCAATTTGTAAAGACTTTTTCGATTTTGAAAGCGAAGTCAGACCACTTACCAGGTTGCGTATAGCAACCTACGCTGCGCCGCCATTTGAGTTTCGCATAAAACGATTTACCGACCGAATGTGAAATTGCAATTGTAAACGACCGAAATTCCGTTGCGTGAAACCGAAACCTCGGCAGGCTCAGTTTGACTGGATAGAAAGCTTAATCTTTACGTATTGGCCTACCAAAATACAACACATACCCATCCCCATCCTTTATATCAAATCCCCTTAATCCGTCTTCATTATCACGCAGTGAAGAAAAAAATGTTACCCCGGCTGAAGTGAATTCATTAAATAATGCATCGGGATCATCAACATATACATAGGCATCCCACCGCGCCCATTCATGACGGGTGTTGTTTGGAATTGGCTTTATTTCCGGAGTAATTTCTTTCAACATTATAGCTACGCGATCACGTCCAACGATCGCAAAGAACTCATCGCCTTCGGGACCGATGAATTGTAATTGGAATTTTAATTTGTCGACGTAGAATGAAACTGCCTGGTGGATGTTGTCAACAATAAATAATGGAGAAATGTGATGAAGAGTCGGCATTTTTTAAAGTGGTTCTTTCAAAGTTAATAGTTGAACATTGGAGGATGATAGTTGGAAGTTCTGTAATTCGAGACTTACTTGTTTCACTTGATATTTAATGAAATCGGAAGAATTAGTTACGGAGCTCCTGAAGCTTGATGCTTGATGCCTGAAGCCTGATGCATATCTGGGGTTTTCACCGTTCATCAAATTATTGGAAAAACCCTTGCCTGGGTAAAAAGTATTCACTTACTTTGTATTTCAAAGTACTTTTTAGTACGAATAATAACAACTGAAAACATTACAATCATGACAGAGCAAAAGCAATTGGAGGATGTACTCTTCTCCAAACCTATGATCAAACGTGCAATACTGGGCGGCGCCATTGCACTTACGTTAATTACTGTTTTTTTATTAGGTGTAGACAATCCTGATCCAGCCTGGCCGAAATACTGGAAGATCCGTCCATTGGTGGTTGTAACGATCGCTGGTGCAGCGGGTGGAGCGTTTTATTATTTAATGAGTCAGCTAGGCAAAGAAGGAACGTGGAAAAGAATATTCACAACACTACTTGGTATGATTGGTTATGTAGTCGCGATTTGGATGGGGAGTGTGTTGGGACTTGATGGAACGCTATGGAATTGAGAGACAGCTATTGGCTTTTAGCTGTTGGCTGTTAGCTTGCGCTGTCAATGGCTTCGCATCAACATGCGACACTAAACTTCAAAATTCGAAAAGTATTTATTGTGCTGAAAAAGCTTTTTATAGCGTTCACTCGCATAATCAATTAAGCCGTGATAAAAAAGTTGATCATATTACTAAGCATTACCGCGGCACTCGGACTACTGGTAATATTTACCATTTATTCCAAGGTGAAATCTGTGCAGGAAGAGAATGCATCGACTGTTCAAATACCATTTGAAAAAAAGAAATGGAGAATGATCGAGGATGGATATCAGTATCCCTATCGAAACGAAATGCTGGATGATCTGCGCAACAACTATAATTTAAAAAAATTGAAACGCGAGGAGATCATTGATTTGCTCGGTCCACCAACACAGGCTGACAGTACCTATCTTTTTTATACAGTATCACAAAGACGATTGGCAGTGTTGCCTATTTACACAAAGTCGCTTGTGATTAGAATGAATGCGGATTCGAGTGGGAACAGGATAATAATACAGGAGTGATTGGTTAGCTATAAGCTTTTAGCTGTAAGCTAAACTGTCAATTGCTTTGCAACAGCATATGACATTAAACTGGAAATTTGAAATTTCCCTACTTAATAGTGAATATTCTATTAAACAGTGTGGCGCTTCTTAAAACTTTCTTGAATTCTTGTATGCCTGTCGCTTGAATCTTCCGAAGGCGTTAGTTCCAACTAAACTTCGTTGTCTTAATCTTATGTCCGCCCTTGCCATTTACGCTTGGACATCCGTGTTTTGAAGTTGAACAGCCAACAAGGGCTATTACAAGGAGTAGTAAAATGATCCTGGTTTTCATAGTGGATTTTTTATATATGTAACCGCCAACAAAATACAAATTGGATCTGAGAATACATAGTGATGGATGGATGAAATAATTGGGGTGTATTACAGACTTTAGACACCAATAATTTCAAGATTTCAAGATTCTACAAAATCGTACTGCATTAAGATTGTTATTTGTAACAAAACTTCATGCAAAATCAAAATTAAAAATGCTCTATCCTATTCAACAAACTCCAATAAATCTCCCGGCTGACAATTCAACGCCTTACAGATTGCTTCGAGTGTACTGAATCGAACGGCCTTTGCCTTACCGGTTTTTAATATGGAAAGATTTGCGAGGGTGATATCCACTTTTTCAGAAAGTTCATTCAGCGACATCTTCCGTTTCGCCATCATTACATCGAGGTTAACTATTATGGGCATGGGTTATACGGTTAATTCGTTTTCTGCTTGTATTTCAACACCACGTTTGAAGATCTGCGCTATTACAAATACAATACCTGCCAGGAAAATGAATTCTCCTGAAACAATATCCTGTTCCAGACCATCAACATGTTTGGACAACCATTGTATTTGCGCATTATAGATCATCGCCACCACCCATGCTCCCAAAATATAGTAGCTGATCTTTTCAAGGGTTTTTGCAAATTCCATTCGAAATGGATTTTCGATTTTTATGCGAGATAGTATTTTAATTACGAGGTAGGCGATGTATACTTCGATAAGTACTAACGCAACTTTGAGTGAAACAACTGCAGTGTAATTCCAGAAATCATATTCCCGCAGATTGCGAAGATCTAAACCCTTGTACAGGTTCTTTGAACCTTCCGGATTTACAACACTCACTCCATAAGAGACCAGTATTGCCCCAGCTTTTATCATTAATCCAATAAATGTGATCCACGCCAAAATGTGCATGACCATCAGGATCTGTTCAGTTCTTGACTTCATTTTTCGTTGTTTTTACATGTAATAAGGACCCAAATATAGATAAATATTTATCGTTAATCGATATTTTTTTATTTTTAAAAGGAAAACGACTTGTAACATTGTTTGAAAGCCTTCCTGAGTAAAAGCAATTCATTGTTTTCCAGTTTGTTGCAGGATCGTAGTGGTTAAAAAAAATTAGTAAAGAAAAAAAGTTTGCACTGTCTGATTCCAGATTCTATATCTGATTCCGCTGGTATTTGTTTCTCCCCTCTTTCCCTTTCTCTTTCTCATCCTCTTAAATCCCACGTAACTTGTTACCTCTCATCATGACCACTTCTGATTTTCATACACTGATATATACTAAAGACCTCGATGCACTTACAAAGGCATTGCAAAACAACCCAGCTCTTGCCAATGAAGAACTGCCAGTGGGTGATGGGAATCCCGCTACAGCGCATCCGCTGCACAGGATATGCGATGGTGTTTTTTTTAAAAAATATTCAGACGAGGAAGCTGTCGAATTAGCTAAAATATTTTTGAAACATGGTGCTCGTGTTAATGGAAATGAATTGATCGAAAAAAAAGATACGCCACTAATTGCAGCCGCTAGTTTGCATGCAGATGAAGTCGCACTTTTATATATTGACAGCGGAGCAGAAATTCATCACCCCGGTACTCACGGTGGAACTGCCCTTCATTGGGCTGCATGGTGCGGAAGAGAGAGGGTGGTAAAAAAATTAATA
The DNA here is from genome assembly GCA_964499155.1 of uncultured Chitinophagaceae bacterium. Lineage (GTDB taxonomy): Bacteria > Bacteroidota > Bacteroidia > Chitinophagales > Chitinophagaceae > CAZCKF01. Next base: position 7,305 of record CAZCKF010000053.1, on the reverse strand, counting down.
GAACAGGGTGCTGAGATCAACAGGCTGTGTATTGATTTCAAATCAACTCCCCTGTTTTGGGCAATGCACGGGATGAAGAACGGAGGATATGAAAATACAAGTGGTCACACCAATTGTGCAAGGTTATTGATGGAAGCTGGTGCTGATAAAAATATTACCAATTTTGAAGGAGCATCTGTGAATGACCTTTTGGATGATGATAACGTAGAGTTGCGAAGACTTTTTAATTAGAAATTCGCATCTGCATAATTTAAGAGTTAAAATTTTCAGTGATAGTCACTAAATCAATTTCAAATTAATCTCTTATGCCGAAGAACGCTACCATTGCACAGTATATCAGCTCTGCGCCGAAAGAAGCGCAGAAAACATTGAAGGAAATGCATGCGATATTAAAAGAGGTTGCCCCCGATGCAACCGAGGCAATCAAATGGGGATACCCTTGTTATGAAGACAAAAGAATCCTTTTTTCATTTGCAGCGCATAAAACCCATATGAATTTTATGCCCACCCGCTCATCCCTTGCACCGTTCGAAAAGGAACTCGAAGGATACAAAACAGGGAAGGATACGATCCAGTTTCCCTATGATAAGCCTCTGCCAAAAGCACTTATCAAAAAAATTGCCAAATACAGGGTGAAGGATGTGAAAGAGAATGATGCAAAGTGGATGATGTAAGATTTGATTACACGGATGGGGACGGATTACACGGATTAGTGGCTGAAAATTGTAATACTTAACTGGATTTAATTCCTTTTCTATCAAATAGCTTCTGTATTATTCCTTAATTTAAATACTTATCAAAAAGAATTTAAAAACTGTAATTTTATTTTCCAATAACATCTGCTATGCGATTGTTGATTTTGTCATTACTTATTGTCTTCTTTTTTTCATGTGAAAAAGAAAACACCGGGGGTGGTGAACCTGTTGAAATTTATCTTCTTAAAAACACCCAAACAGTTCCCGGCAAATGCCAGGTAGATCCATCATCATCAACAATTGAAGATCATCCTGCCATCTTTAATCACGAGATCCTTGAATATTCTCAGGCAACATTTGAATTCAAACTGTCTGACAATGGTTATAATAAGATCCAAACACTTTCAGATCGTACGCCTTTCGCAGTGGTAGTTGGTAAGCAGGTCATCTATTATGGTTTTTACAAACCCTCGCATTCAAGTTCTTCCTGCGATCATTCGATCACGATGAGCAGGGCATTTTCTTCTGAAAATAAAATTGCCATGAGACTTGGTTATCCCGGGCCCTTACAAGGAGTAACCATTGATGATCAGCGGAACAATGAAAAGCTATTGGATGCATTGAGGGCGCAGGGTAAACTTCGTTGAGAATTGATTACACGGATTAAGACGGATTACACGGATGCGTTTAAAATTGTTCGAAGCTGAACTACTATTTCGAAGTGTCTCCTCTTTCACTTTCTCTTTCTCTTTCTCTTTCTGAATTTGATTACACGGATTAAGACGGATTACACGGATACGTTTAAAATTGTTCGAAGCTGAACTACTGATTCGAAGTGTCTCCTCTTTCACTTTCTCTTTCTCTTTCTCTTTCTGAATTTGATT
>CAZCKF010000053.1:0-5626 GCA_964499155.1 uncultured Chitinophagaceae bacterium | reverse complement strand
ACACGGATTAAGACGGATTACACGGATGCGTTAAAATTGTTCGAAGCTGAACTACTATTTGGAGGTGTCTCCTCTTTCACTTTCTCTTTCTGAATTAATTACACAGATCAATACGGATTACACGGATACGTTTAAAATATCCGAAGCTTGTATATCGTTTTGAAGTGTATTGCTAAAGTGCACATGCGCAGCTATTTCGCAAGGCCTCGCCTCTTGCTTCTCGCCCTTCGCCTCTCTATATTTTACTTCTCGTATTTTCAACTTTAAATGAAATTTACTCACTACCTGTTCGTTTATTTCACCGGGAATGAAATTCACCAGGAGGCGATTCATTTTGCTTTGAGTAATGATGGTTACCATTTTAATGCATTGAATGAAAATAAACCTGTTATAGATTCTGCAAAGATCAGTTCTACTGGCGGTGTACGGGATCCACATATAACCAGGGGTGATAAAAGTTTTTATATGGTGGCAACCGATATGGTTTCATCTCTTGGATGGGAGTCGAATCGCGGGATCGTTTTATTGAAATCCAATGACCTTATTAACTGGACATCGGCTATCATAAATTTTCAAAAACGATTTCCAAACAATGAAAATCTTCTGCGTGTTTGGGCGCCACAATCAATTTATGATGCTGAAGAAAAAAAGTACATGATCTATTTTTCCATGAAACATGGAGAAGAACCTGATAAAATTTATTATGTATATGCCAATCATGACTTCACGAACCTGGAAACAGAACCAAAAGAATTGTTTTCAATTCCCGGAATTGCATGCATCGATGGTGATATTATTTTAAAGGATAACCAATATCACCTTTTTTTTAAAACCCACGATCATGAAAACGGCATCCAGGTTGCCGTGTCTGATAGGTTGACAGGTGGTTATATTTTGCGGAATGGTTACATACAGCAAACAAATGTTCCTGTTGAAGGTTCATTTGTATATCAATTGATCGACAGCGATGAATACATTTTAATGTATGATTGTTATATGGATGGAAAATACCAGTTCACCAAAACAAAGGATCTCAAAAATTATATATTGATTGATGAAAAGATTAGGATAGATTTCCATCCAAGGCATGGATCAGTGCTGACAATTACAACACTGGAAGCGGAAAGATTACAAACACACTGGGCTAATAAATCAAAAAACCAATACCTCAAAAAGGGTATTTGAATAATAATTGAAACCAATTATTTTTTCCTGATCTGTTCAAAATTAATTCCATGGTAAAAAAAAATAGACGGGACTTCCTGCGTCAACTTTCTTTATTAGGATTATCAGCGCCATTCCTGAATGTTATTAATTGTTTCCAAAAAAAGAAAATTCCTCGAATTGGTTTCTTCACGGGTGCTGGATATCCCGAATTAGAAAAAGCTTTTTTCGATGAACTTGCACAACTTGGTTTTAAGGAAGGTGAGAATGTTTTTGTTGAAAAAAGATACACGCGACCAAACAGCACGGACCCTGTTACAATGGCTGAAGAACTTTCAAAAATGGACCTTGTCCTAATATTCGCTGTCTCATTGCCGTTAGCACTTGAAATAAGAAAAGCGAATCCCAAAATGCCAATGGTTATTGGCACCTGTCCTGGTATGGTTAGTAATGGATTTGCGAAAAGTCTGAAACGCCCTGGTGGAATCTATACAGGTCTTGATGAATTACCTCCGGGAGTAACTTCTAAAAGAGTACGACTTCTCAAGCTTGCTGCGCCTAATGTTGGGAAAATAGCTTTATTGTCAACAACCCCTGGTGTCGGTGGATATGAAACACAGCTAGTAGAAGCAATGGAAACAGCAAGTGAATTAGGCATCGAGGTTAACCCATACCGCGCGGCATCTTTAGCGGAAATCGAAAAAGCATTATCCAGTATTGTTGCAGACAAAATGAATGGATTGCTGAATGTCCAGGGAGGGCTTTCCTTATCAAATAGAAAACTAATCGTTGACTACATGTCCCAACATCGCATTCCAGCAATATACCAGGCCACGTTATTTGTAGAAGCCGGCGGTCTTATGGCATGGGCACCAGATCTGATGCAACAAATGCGAGAGAGTGCGAATTTCGTTGCGCAAATATTGAAAGGTGCGAGGCCGGGAGATTTACCTATTAAACACCCAGCTAAATACCAGCTTATTCTAAATAAAACTGCAGCAAGGAATATTGATTTGACTTTTCCGGAAGAGGTGGTAGAAAAGGCAGCTAAAATTATTTCGTGAAAGTCCGGAAGTGTCCCCTTCTGTCTCTTTCTCTTCCCTACTTAATATACAACACCCCCCGACCACCTCTATAATTTAGTCTGCCTGTTGGAGTGCTGTAGGTCCTCCCACTAATTGTTAGTTCTGAAGCAATATGCGCAAAACTTCCACCTTTATTCACTATACCGGCGTTGCCCGTTACTTCACATAATCCAGCACATGTATTATCTGTACTACCTACATTATTACCTTCCATACCAGGCCAATATCCTGCACCACCTGAAGATAATTGTGCATGCCCATTCACTGAAAGTGCTCCATTGCCATTTGGAATAAACAATACAGATCTTCCTGCAACATTCCCAACCGTAATAACATATTCTTCTACATTACCACTCATATCCATGACTCCATAAAAAGACGCTCCGCTTGTAATCCGATTCGAAACTCCAGTAGCAAAAATCCCACTTCGTACTGGTCCTCCTGAAGCAGTAAAGCCATATGTCGCATTTCCTAGAGTGGGCGATGCATTTGAAACAGATTCATTCGCAGTATTAATGCCGGCAAGTGTATATACAAAATTGGTAATCGTATTGGTTCCCCAAGCATACTGACCCAAAACTGCTGCATTTGAACCGGCCGAAGAAGTGCCTCTGCATATTCGTTCAAATTGGATTTCAGACATTGGTGCAAGCCCTGACCAGTCCAAGAAAGCGGCAACATCGGGCCAGGTTAAATAGCCACAAGCAACCCATTCTCCATCAGTTGCTTCGTCATATATATTGTCTCCATCACCATCACATCCATAGACGGCTGCAGTTGTATTGGCTACTCCGGGTGTTTTTATCTCAATGTAATTGCGATTGCTTCCCCCTGAAACCAGCGCTCCTGTTCCTGTAGCATTATTTGGTAAAAAAATAGTCCGGTTTGCTTGTTGATCATAGGTAAGTGTATTTAAAAAATCGCGGTATGCACCTAGCGTTATTTCATATTTCATACACCAAAGGGCTTTCATTGTAGGAAAAGGATCTAATGTTCCCAGAGGATTTGTTAATTGAATAGTATCATTAAAATAAAAATAGATTCCATCAGTGTCTAACTCAGCATCATCAAATGAATTGATGTCGACAAGCGTCTTTACAACATTTTGATTTGTTGCGATATTATCCGAATAATGAAATGCATTTGTCGATTCAGTAGTTCCATCACCGTCTCCAATAAATTGCCTTGTAGGAGGAGCAGGTATATAGACCATTTCTACTGCAAATGCTCTTATCTCTACATCATAAGGTAATGTATTTAATACTCCCAATCGTATGTTAGAAACTGAAATAGAACCAATGCCCATATTCGTTACTTCCCTGTAAATAATAGCACCCGCTTTTTGAAAATCATTAGGTTGATGCACATCAACTCCCACGGGAACTACATTATTGCTTCCTGTCATTGTCAAATGTGTCCAGTTACCCGTCGCGGTTTTATATTTAAAAAATACCCACACACCATCATAATTATTAGGACCGACATTAACACGCCAGCTATTATCCCAACTGACATCAAATTTCACCTGTATATTTCCAACACCATTATTAACAATGCTGACATTCGTTATTTGCACGTTATTAGCTATACTACTTAGTCCAGTTAGCAGAACAACGATTAAAAGGAAGATTTTTTTCATAAAACAGTGTATAAAAAATTTGAAATTGCTATTGTATTGCTGTTACCTGTAATTGTTTACCCGGCATCACTATGATTTGTGAACCTGCTGAAAGTCCCTGCTGCACATTTAATAAACAAATACCAGAAGGATCGATTATTATTTCATGACCAACAGGTAACATCAATGGTGGCACCAAACCGTTTTCCCAATTCGAAGCGATATCCCAATTACCAGTACCTGTAAATCTATACGTGACCTTTCCCGCTGTTGATGACCAACCATCATTTTGTCCGCCATTATAAATATTGGGTAATACATTTTGCATCACCTGGACCTGCATGTGATAACCGTCATTGGCGCCGCCACTATAAATGTTTGGCAACTGGTTTTCCAATGCTAATGTGATTGAATGAAAACCATCATTGTTTCCACCAACAAAAATATTCGGCATTGCATTCTCTAAGGAAACCATTAAACTCGTATAACCATCATCGTTTCCTCCTGAATAAATATTTGGTATCGGATTCTGAATGATTGCTAATAATGAGGAATAGCCATCATTATTTCCTCCAACAAAAATGTTTGGCGTTGGGTTTTGAAGAGTTGTATTTGTGATGGCATACCCGTCACTTGTTCCACCTGAATAAATATTGGGAAGAGAATTCTGATTAATTGCTGACAATATGGAATACCCATCACTGGGGCCACCAGCATAAATATTTGGCAGATTATTCTGACCTAAACCGTCAATAACGATTAGTAAGGATGCGATAAAACAAATCCTTCTCATAAGCAGTATGGATAAATATAGAACTACTAATGGAGATTACAAATGAATATGTTGTTACCCAAGCCCATTGTTTCAAAGGTATTCGGGTAGAGCATTTGGCAAAAACCCGGATTGTTTTATTCGGATAATATTGATAATCTTGCCTGTAATAATATAAAAGTCAAATCCTTAACGTATGGCTAAGAGCAAACTCGTTGAGATCAAAACAAAAGAAACTGAATCCAGTGTGGATGACTTTATTGATGCTGTGGATGATGAACAAAAACGAAAGGATAGTCAAACAATACTGAAATTCATGAAAAAAGCCACCGGAGAAAAGCCAAAAATGTGGGGCAGTTCGATCATTGGTTTTGGAAACGTCCGGTACAAAAGTCCCAACACAGGAAGAGAAGTGGATTGGTTTAAAATGGGTTTTTCTCCAAGAAAAGCAAACATCACCTTATATCTCGCAACTGATGTGAGTAAACATGCAGCGTCTTTAAAAAAACTGGGCAAGCACAAAACTGGCAAGGGCTGTTTGTATATTAATAAACTGTCGGATGTGGATGAGAAAGTTTTGCAGGAGATGATTGATAAGACGGCGAAAGCGTAATGTGGGTGGTGGTGAGTGGGCAGTGGGCAGTAGGCAGTGGGCAGTAATTTTCGAAAAGTGTTTTAGTAGTTGTGCATTTTTTTATCTGGAATCATATGATAAAAGAATTAATGATTTTTCAAACAAAATACCAACTATGAAATATTGTTTGCCATGCCTGACGATCCTGCTTTTCTTAACCGGATGTGATCGGGAAGTGAATGATGATACAACACGAACCACGATCATAAACAATGGCATTGGACTTGGAGGTGCCATTGCTGTTGCTATCTCCTGGTCAAGGAATAAATCAATTCTCTGGGCAATCATTCATGGCATCCTGGGATGGTTTTATGTCATTTATTATTTCCTGACCAGGGATAAAAACGAAAGCA
>CAZCKF010000052.1:5019-11900 GCA_964499155.1 uncultured Chitinophagaceae bacterium | reverse complement strand
TCATGCCCGACCTGCTGCCACTGATCAACCTGGATGATTACAAAGCGCCCCTCCTGGATCTGTTGTCTTACATGGTTGACAGCAACATGATAAAAGCCAATGATTACAAATTCTATTTTACAAAATTTCTCCTTGAAGCAAGGCAGGCGATTAAAAAGCAAACAATAGAAGAAAAGAAAAAATCAATTGAAAAAGCACAGCGTACAGAAATGACCCTGTACGGATCGGATGATGAGAACAGCGGTAATGAAGCGCTTCGAATTTATTCCATCCTGCTCATGCCATTTGCAAAAGAGCAACCGGTTGTTGAACCCATGATTCGACAATTACTGAATTCAGGAGATAAAAAACTGAAATTGAGTACGGCCATTCTTTTAATAAAATATGAAAGGCACGTACCTGATTCAATTTTACAATCCCTGGCAAAAGATGATGCATTCAGGTACCCATTTTATGAAGAACTGGAATTAATTGGAAAGGAAAATCTCTTCCCGAAAAAATTTGGATCTCAAAAAGATTTTGCGCTCAGTCTATTATCGATGGAATCATACAGGAACCGCCCGGATACAATTGAATACCTGCAACGAATGGCGACTACGATCAACCAGAAAAAAGGATTTATATATTTCTTCAGGTATAAGGAAAAGAAGGATGATCCTTCATGGAAAATTGCAACTGCAGGATTATTTCCCTTAGATACAACGCAATTACTCGCAGAAATCTTTGACAGGGCACCACAATTCGCACGCAGGGAAATTTCAATAACTGAATTCTCAGGAAAACGTATTGATGAGGATGAACCATTACAAAAACAACTCAACGATCATCTTAAGCGCATCAATTATTCGAGTAGGAAAAGTGGAAGAATGTTTTACCAGGATAGAGAAGCTGAATATTAATGTCCAATATCCAATGTCCAATTGCTCCGTAAGCAGGTTTGATGGGGGAATGGAAATTGGACATCGTTCACTGGACATTAACCGCCGGTATTGAGGCTATCAATCCTCTCGTATAATCAGATTTTGGATGATTGTAAATTTCTTCTGCTTTTCCGGTCTCCACAATTTTTCCGGCCTTCATCACCATGATGCGATCACTGATGTACTTCACAACTGACAGGTCGTGTGAAATAAACAGATTGGTGAATGCAAATTCAGATTTAAGATCATTCAGCAGATTTAATACCTGCGCCTGCACACTTACATCGAGTGCGGAAACAGATTCATCGCAAACAATGAAGGAAGGATTCATGGCAAGTGCTCTTGCAATGACAATTCTCTGGCGCTGACCACCGGAAAATTCATGCGGGTATCTTTTGTAGTGTTCTGGTTTAAGATCCACTTTTTCAAGCAACATCATCACCCGCTCTCTTCTCTTTTTATTGTCGGTTTCCACATGATGCACTTTCAGCGCTTCACTGATCGCTTCGCCAATCGTCATGCGTGGATTGAGTGATGAATAAGGATCCTGGAAAACGATTTGGATATGCGGGCGCAACTGCCTCAATTCATCTTTCGGCATTTTCGTAAGATCTTTTCCATTGTAAAATATTTTGCCTGAAGTGGGTTCGATCAAACGCAATAAGGTTCTTCCAAGGGTTGTTTTACCGCAACCGGATTCGCCAACAAGGCCAAGTGTTTCTCCTTTAAAAATGTCAAAGCTCACATCATCGACTGCATTTAAGTAAGCAGTTGGTTTTCCAAAAAGAGAGGTCTTAACAGGAAATTGAACTGTAAGATTTTCGGCCTGTATCAGTTTTTCATGTGTAATTGTCGATGAATGTGAAACCACTGCACTCGATTTATTTCCAGGTTGCATGAAATCACTTACAACAGGAAGACGCTTACCTTTTTCATGTAATACAGGCCTGCATGCCAGCAGCGCCTTTGTGTAAGGATGCTGCGGTGTTTTAAAAAGGGAGTCTACAGTGTTTTGCTCAACAATTTTTCCACGATACATGACGATGGCACGATCAGCCACTTCAGCCACAACACCGAGATCGTGTGTAATGAAAATAACTCCCATCTTTTTTTCTTGTTGCAGGTCCCTGATGAGATTTAAAATTGTTTTCTGAACTGTTACATCAAGAGCAGTGGTTGGCTCATCACAGATCAATAATGCAGGATCACAACTCATGGCCATTGCAATCATCACGCGCTGTTTTTGTCCACCACTCAACTGGTGTGGATATCGATCGTATATCTGTGCGGGATGCGGAAGTTTTACTTTTTCAAATAATGAGATCACCTGTTGCCTTGCTTCGGCATCTGACATTTTTTTGTGGGCAAGAATCGCTTCACGTACCTGTTCACCACAACGAAAAACAGGATTCAAAGAGGTCATCGGTTCCTGGAAGATCATGCCAATGCGATTACCACGTATAGTCTGAATTGAATGGCGATGTAATGAAAGTAAATCAACAGGAGATTCGCCGTTTTCGGAAAAAAATATTTTACCACCTGGATATTGTGCAGGGGGTGATGGAATAAGTTGTTGAATGGAAAGTGCAGTTACGGATTTACCCGAACCTGATTCTCCAACAATGGCAACGATCTCTTCTTTATTCACCGTGAACGTAACATCATCCACTGCTATGTTGCGTTTTCCTTCCGTTTCAAAGGCAATCGTCAGGTTTTGTATCGATAACAATGGATGCATTAAAAGCGAAGGTGTCGGACTGTGAGACCATCGTTGATCAATTGCTTTAATGAATCGATGCCAATGCGAAGGTGGGTTTCAACGAAAGTTTCTGTGATCTTGCGGTCGCTTTCCTCCGTTTTTACTCCTTCCGGGATCATTGGCTGGTCACTGACCAAAAGCAGTGCTCCGGTGGGAATTTTATTATAAAAACCTACAGTGAAGATGGTAGCGGTTTCCATATCGATAGCATATGCGCGTACTTTTTGTAAATAGTCTTTGAATTCATCATCGTGTTCCCATACACGACGATTGGTTGTATACACCGTACCTGTCCAGTAGTCCACACCTGAATCACGAATTGTCGTTGATATTGCTTTCTGCAATGCAAAGGCAGGAAGAGCGGGAACTTCCGGTGGAAAATAATCGTTTGACGTTCCCTCACCGCGGATAGCTGCGATGGGAAGAATCAGGTCACCAAGTTTGTTGCGTTTTTTTAATCCTCCGCATTTACCGAGAAATAAAACGGCCTTTGGTTGTATTGCAACGAGCAGGTCCATCACGGTAGCTGCAGTTGGACTTCCCATTCCAAAATTGATAATGCTGATGCCATCAGCAGTTGCGCATTGCATGGGCTTATCTGCTCCAACTATGGAAACATTGTTCCATTCAGCAAACAACCTTACATAATTACTGAAATTGGTGAGCAACAGGTACTGGCCAAAATTATTCAGTTTTTCTCCTGTATATCTTGGCAACCAGTTTTCAACGATATCTTTTTTGGTCTTCATTAACGCTAATTTGCGCTAATTTTTTCTAATTAACGCTAATTCCGAAATTAATGGGTATTGGTTCGTTATTTCAATTGTAATTTGTAGCTTTTTCCTTGCGTCTTTGTTCGTCCAATTGTTTTCAATGATAGTTGTCAATTTTCCAGAACCGCCCTTTCGAATTCGTGAAGAAAATGGAAGACACATGATCTTCGACACGTTTCGCAAGACATGGGTGTATGTGACAGAGGAAGAATGGGTGCGCCAGAATTTTCTTTCCTACCTCACGCTGGAATTGAAATACCCTGCAGCTTTAATTGCGGTAGAGAAAGAAATCAAATTGTATGAACTGATCAAACGCTTTGATATCCTTGTTTATGATAGTAATCACAAACCCTGGATGCTTGTTGAATGCAAGGCCCCGCAGGTAAAATTGAATGATGATGTGCTCCAGCAAGTGTTACGGTATAATATCAGCGTTCCGGTAAATTATGTTGTAATTACAAATGGGCATTTGACGTATGCATTTGAAAAAAAACAGGGAAAACTATCAGGAATGTCAGAAATGCCTTCTTTTAAATAAAAACAATGCTGAGGTTTATTGTTTGAATTTTATCCTTTACATTTTTCACAAATAACACATTTGCACAACTCGATACAACTGGGAAAAATGCAAAAGGTATTGTGGATACAGAATGCTATGAAAACATCAATAATTCCTGGAAGGAATTAACAAAAGAACTTTTTCGCCGAAATGATGTTGCGATTGCACTACTTCACCAATTCAGGCAAACGCGCAAAATTGATACTACCGTTTTGAACAATGCATTAAAAAAATCTGTTGAATTATACCGTAAACTTCAAACAGAGTCTTTGGTTGACAGCCTTACAGTGGTGGAAATCAAACAATGGAACCAAGAATTTATGGCTCTTTTTGGGCGAACCTTAATGCAGTTAGAAAATCACCCAACATTAAAGGATAAGACTGAGATTCAACAATTGATCACTCATTTACAAGGTTCAGAAAACAGGATAAAAAGGAAAAAGGAAGAATACAATAAAGTTGTTGCAGATTGTGCGCGGTTGGATTTAATGTATTAATCTAACTTTTTATTCAAAGATTCGGTTTCACTAATGTTCAATTTTGCGTTTGTGAGAACCCACGACAGTTAAGAATTACCGTTGCGCCGTTGCATGAAACCATTAACAAATAAAAAAGAGAGGCATAATTTACGGGTTCTGTATCAGGTAACTAATTATTGTACACCTCGATACTTATAAAGAGATCCAAAATCCAAAATCCAAATTCCAAAATCACGGAAAGATTCCCAGCTCCGCATAACTCGTCGCCACCTTATTGATCGCCACCACAAACGCAGCAGTTCTCATATCAGGAATTTGCGGATTTGCTTTCCACGCATCCATGATCTCTTTCGTTGCAGTGATCATTGTTTCTTCAAGCCCGCTGTACACGAGGTCAACTTCATCTGCACCGTGTAAAATTGTTGAACGCTCCTTGATGGAAACTTTTCTGCCTGTCAGTTCTTCGATCTGACCAAGGATGTGTGTGTTTTGATTTTCTGTAAATCTTTTTTCCATGCGACCATAACGAACGTGGCTGAGGTTTTTCAACCATTCGAAATAAGAAACAGTCACACCACCTGCATTCAGGTACATGTCGGGGACAACAAGCGTTCCTCTTTCGCTGAATATTTCATCCGCTTCAGGTGTGAGCGGTCCATTTGCACCCTCACCAATGATCTTTGCTTTTACCATCGGTGCATTGTCTTTATTGATCACATTTTCGAGTGCTGCTGGAATGAGGATATCGCAATCCATTTCCAGTGCATCTGTATTCTTGTTTAGGTTTTTTGCTTTTTTAAAATTGAGAATTGAACCTGTTTTTTTGCGGTGTTCGAATACTTCATCAACGTCCAAACCATTTTCATCCCAGATAGATCCTTCGTATTCTGCAAGTCCAGTGATTTTTGCTCCGGCCTGTGAGAAGAATTTAGCCGAATGATATCCCACATTACCGAGACCTTGCACAACAACTCGTTTTCCTTCAACACCAACAGTAAGTCCAAGCTTCTGCATCACATCCGGCATGTTGCACACTTCGCGCAAACCATAAAATACACCGAGACCAGTCGCTTCTCTTCTGCCTCTAACACCACCCTGCGTAACTGGTTTTCCTGTAACACAACCTGCCGCATCGATCTCCCCGGGCCGCATACTGGCATATGTATCGAGGATCCACGCCATTTCTCTTTCACCAGTTCCATAGTCAGGCGCAGGAACATCAGTACCAGGACCGATAAAATTTTTCTTGATCAGTTCCGCAGTATACCTGCGTGTAATTTTTTCAAGTTCGTAAGCTGAATATTTTTTCGGATTGATCTTTATTCCTCCTTTTCCACCACCGAATGGCACATTTACAATCGCGCATTTGTATGTCATCAGTGCAGCAAGTGCCATCACCTCATCCTGGTTCACTTCTGCGGCAAAACGAATTCCTCCTTTGCAGGGAGTTTTATGTTGCGAGTGCTGAACCCTATATGCTTCGATCACTTCAATGCGCCCATCATCCATTTTCACAGGGAATTTCATTCTGTACACTGCATTGCATGCTTTGATCTGTTCCAGGATACCTGGATTCCATGCAGTGAATTTTGCTGCCTTGTCAAAACTTTTCGTAACACTTTCAAAAAAACTGTATTCAATGTTTGCAGACATTACGGGAAATTTAATTGTTTGGAATCGTTAGTTATTTCTGTTTTTCTAAATTGGATATTTTTTTATCGAGTCGAACGAGATAAATGATCAATCCTATGAGTATCGTCAGCATTACAGCAATTACAACATAAATTCTTCCGCTGCTTCGCATGCCATCTGCCATTTCTACTTTTTGATCCTGTGCTATCACCATAGTGGAACAAAACAACAAGAATAGCAGTGCAATGGTTCTTATAATAATTTTCATAATAATTTTCGCTCTTTAATAAAACTCATTCTCACTTTCAAACTCGCGATCCAAATTCCCAGGAGGGTCCATCCAAGTATTGCCGGATAAAAAACCAGTTTCATGCTGTCATCCACATCATTCGTATTCAATGCAGGATTACCTTCTTTTCCGGGATGCAAGCTATCCATAATCCGGGGAAGGATCCAGATCGCAGGAAATATCAATGCATATGCGAAAATGTTGTACACCGCGCTGACTCTTGCTTTCTTATCAATATCCTGTATCGAATCGCGTAACACGAGGTATGCGAAATACACGAGCATTGAGATCGCAGTCCCTATTAATTTCGGTTCACTGGCAATCGCACCAAATGAAGCAGCCGCAGGATTGTTTGGATCAGCCCATGTATAACTCATCCAGATGATGCCTGTTGAATACCCGAGTACGCCAAACAATAACCCCACACCCACATATTGCCTTGAGATAATGTCGTATCTGAGATTGAAGGT
>CAZCKF010000052.1:0-5009 GCA_964499155.1 uncultured Chitinophagaceae bacterium | reverse complement strand
GTATTTTATCGCATTCACCACAGCCACAGTAAATGTTACCATCATCACCATCCACATGCATACATGGAAGTACAGGTTGCGAATGGTTTCCTGCAATGCCGGCAATCGGGGAACATCCAGTAACAGGCCGGCTGTAAAAGTGTAAGCAAGTAAGACCACACTCAATATTTTCCACCAGGATTTCTTCATAACTGGTTCGTTTGCAACAAAAGCGACAAACGATTATTCATTCAGTGAGCAAAAATAAGGGTAGGGGGTAAGTGCCACAAATGTGCCCTAATCTTTCCAGAGAAAGGGGAACAGGATAACTGATAACACAACGATCATCACATCAAGTGCAAATAATAAAAATATATTGGCTGCAGGTATGGGAATATCCTGGACGAATGCGGCATTGGACAATTGCATCAGGAGCAACAATTGCGGAATCATAATGGGAAAACCGAGAATGGCCATAATCGCTGCATTTTGTTGTGCTTTTGCAGCAATGGCAGCGAGAAATGTAAAAACAAGACTAAGGCTTAAACCCCCAAGTAATACAAGGCCAATGAATGTTCCACCGCGTTCAATCGGATTGCCGAGAAACAGGGTAAACAAAATAAAACTGATCATGCTCATCAGCAACATCAGCACAGCATTAAAAAGAAGTTTGGCCAGAATGAAATCAACCGCACCAGAAACAGAGTAGAAATACAACATTCTTCCGCGGCCCTCCTGTAGAAAGCTTTTTGCCACTGCATTGATCGAAATAAACAATTGGATGATCCAGAACAATCCGTTCCAAGTATTGGCTGCAGGATTGCGAATGGCCATGAACAACACAAAAATGGTCGCTGCTATGTAGAGCAATACACCATAAAAGCTGAACTGTTGCCTGATCTCGAGCAGCACATCCTTTTTAAACAGTGTAAATATGTTTTGAACCGTTCCCGTAATAAAGTTTGTATTAAAGGTATCCAGATTTTTTCCTGACCACCCCATGTGGTTACTTTGCGCAAAATACATTACAAATGAAACGATTTGCTTTTTTATACACTGTACTGATCGTGTGCGCAGGCATACTGGTTTCATGCCAGTCGACCCAGAGTACCACTGGTGCGAACAACTTCAAATTCAACCTGCAGGAAGGAAAGATTTATGACTATTCCATGGACTTTGATATTTCACAAAGAGGTGCCAATGAAAATATGACGTCGAAAATGATGGCTGATTATACAATGGAAGTAACGGAGGGAACTGCCAATACCAAAACTTTAAAAACAACTTTCCAGCGTATGTACATGCGCATGCAAATGCCTGAGCGTACGGTGGAAATGGATTCAAATAAACCGGTTGACACTACATTGACACTGGAACAGGATCCAATGAATATGATGAATCGTGTGTTTGGAGCATTGAAGGGAAAATCATTTGTCATGCATGTGAACAGTGCGGGAGAAGTAACAGAGGTGACCGGGTTGCGCGAGATCGCACAGGCAATGGTCGGCGAAATGGGACTGCCACAGACTCAGCAAATGATCGTAGCCCAGGTTTTTGATCAGCAGTTCAATGATCAAAGCATTAAGGATATGTTCTCTCAATCCTTCAACATTTTTCCAGACAAGCCAATTAAAGTCGGCGATACATGGGAGAAGAAAATGAAAATGCCCATGGGAACAAACCAGGAATTAACCAATCAATACACTGTCAAGGATATCGAAGGAAATCTGGTTACACTTGATGTTGTTTCTAAAATGTCAGGTGATGCATCTGGTCAGCAAAAAGGTATCATGGTCGTTGATGCAAAAACGGGCCTTGTGATGAATGCGACCTTTGATTCGGATATGGGTGAGGTAAAGTCGAGTGGGAAGATTACTGGGAAAGAAAGACAATAAGATTTTTGATTTTGGATTTTTGATTTTGGATTTTGGATCTCTTTACGGGTTTCGAAGTGTGTGATAATTTGAATTTTTATGCAAAGATTCAAGTGGAGAAGAGAAGATTTCATTTTCAAATTAGCATCTTTTATGCCTCCAACAGCCAATAGCCAAAAGCTAACAGCTTCATATTTTGGATTTTTGATTTTGGATTTTGGATCTCTTTACGGGTTTCGAAGCGTGTGAAAATTTGAATTTTTATGCAAAGATTCAAGTGGAGAAGAGAAGATTTGATTTTCAAATTAGCCTCTTTTGTCGCCATGCTATTTTGTAGTTTCCTGTAAAGCCCCAAGTGGAGGCTCCAACAGCCAATAGCCAAAAGCTAACAGCTTCATATTTTGGATTTTTGATTTTGGATTTTGGATCTCTTTACGGGTTTCGAAGCGTGTGAAAATTTGAATTTTTATGCAAAGATTCAAGTGGAGAAGAGAAGATTCCAATTTTCAAATTAGCCTCTTTTGTCGCCATGCTATTTTGTAGTTTTCTGCAAAGCCCCAAGTGGAGGCTCCAACAGCCAATAGCCAACAGCTAACAGCTTCATATTTTTGATTTTGGATTTTTGATTTTGGATCTCTTTACGAGTTTCGAAGTGTGTGATAATTTGAATTTTTCTGCAAAGGTTCAAGTGGAGAAGAGAAGATTTCATTTTCAAATTAGCATCTTTTGTCGCCATGCTATTTTGTAGTTTTCTGCAAAGCCTCAAATGGAGGCTCCAACAGCCAATAGCCAAAAGCTAACAGCTTCATATTTTGGATTTTGGATTTTTGATTTTGGATCTCTTTACGGGTTTCGAAGTGTGTGATAATTTGAATTTTTCTGCAAAGGTTCAAGTGGAGAAGAGAAGATTTCATTTTCAAATTAGCATCTTTTGTCGCCATGCTATTTTGTAGTTTCCTGTAAAGCCCCAAGCGGAGGCTCCAACAGCCAATAGCCAACAGCTAACAGCTTTCTTCTAATCAAAACCTGTCGCCTCATAGAAGCACTGCCTGCACAACGCCTCGTACACATCCTTCTCTCCGAGCATGATGGTATCGTCGACAGGGATTTTGCGGTGGGAGAAGCTGGCAATGTTTCCGCAGCGCATACAGAGTGCATGGAGCTTGGTTACATAGTCAGCTTTTGCCATTAGGAAGGGCATTTGACCAAAAGGTTTTGCAGTATAGTCCATATCCAGCCCGGCAACGATCACGCGAACTCCGCGTACTGCGAGCTGGTCGCAAACGTCTGGTAGTTCAGGATCAAAAAATTGAGCTTCATCAATTCCAATCACATCCACTCCCTGCGCGAGTAAGAGTATTTTCTGAGAATTGTCAATTGGAGTAGACATAATAGCGTTCTCATCGTGCGATACAATGTTGTTTTCATCATACCGTATATCTACGGAAGGTTTAAAAATTTCTACTTTAAGATTTGCAATCCTGGCTCGCTTCAATCGTCGTATTAATTCTTCTGTCTTCCCGGAAAACATTGACCCACAGATTACTTCAATCCATCCTCGGCGCTCGGGTCGTATCGTAGGTTCTATAAACATTTTTGTTAAGATTTTGTCGCGCGGGGCAAGCTATGAGTTTTGTGGCAAACAGTTTGTACATTTAAGAAAACACAGATTTCCAGGATTTTTTTTCGATTTAACTGAATACAGACATTAATATCCTTTTAATCTGTGAAAAAAGCAATTCTAATGGAACGCCTCGGCATGTTGATCAACAAACTCAAGGAACAATTCGAGCGAAATGCCGAACCTTCTCAAATGTCCATTACACTCCAGTTAATTCAATCAGAGATAGCAGAAAAACAAGCTCGCAGCAATATGTATTTGGGTACTTCCAAAGTGTCTGTCGTTATGCCGCGTGCAGTAAATGTAACGATGCCCCAGATTCAGGAGACCGTACTGGTGGATGAACCTCCTGTCGTAAAAAAAGTTACACCAAGAGAAGAACCTGCCTATGTGAACGGACATAAATCAGAAGAATCTAATGGCCGTTACCGTGAATACCAGCCAAAGGTGGAAGAATTCGATCCGATGGTGGAGATCCCGACATTATCACAACAAAGACTTGAAATAAATGATGCTGTTGCCAGTCGCGAAGCATCACTGAACGATAAATTGAAACAGGAACAAACTGAATTGTTTGAAAAGCTGAAAGATTCTCCGATCCGCGATCTGCGTAAGGCGATTGGAATCAATGACCGGTTTGTATTTATCAGTGAACTTTTCCGCGGTGATGAAGCGATGTATGAACGCTCTATCAAAACCATAAACAGTTTTCATATTTATGCAGAAGCTGAATACTGGATCAACCGCGAATGCAAAGTGAAGATTGGCTGGAATGAATCGAATGAAACAGTCAAACACTTCTATCAGCTTGTTAAGAGACGCTTCGCCTGAAGCCATTCAAGAATTTTATCTGTTGCTCCACTTTTTTCCAACACAAGATTTTTTGATGCTGAACATGCATTGTGATAAATAGTTTTATCAGATAAAAGTTTTTGAATAACAGCAGCACATTCTTCGGCATTTTTTACAGCAAAACCTCCACCTCTTTCGATCAGTTCATGAGCTTCAGCAAATGACTGATAATTTTTTCCAAAGATCACAGGTTTGCCATGTACCGCAGCTTCGAGCGTGTTGTGAATGCCAGCTCCAAATCCTCCACCCACATAACAGATGTCACCATAGTGATAAAGTTTTGACAGCATGCCTATGTTGTCAATCACCAATGTTTTTGCACCCTCCATTTTTTTCTGAGAGAAACGAACTGCATGTTCGAATCGTGATTCAATACCTGCAACATGTTGCTCGTCGACAACGTGTGGAGCAACCACCATTTTTACTGACTTATCTGATATTGCTTCCTGCAATAATTTTTCATCTGCTGGCCAGGTACTGCCAGCTACAATGATTGTTTCGTTTTTTTTAAATGATTCAACTTCAGGTATCGGTGTAAAAGTGCTTGCAATTTCAAGTACCCGGTCATAACGCGTGTCACCTGAAACGGTAATATTATTTAAGCCAAGCTTTTCCAGCAGCTGAAGCGAGGCATCATTTTGAACAAAAAAATGATCGATAAAACACAGCATACTCCTGTGAAT
>CAZCKF010000051.1:5598-11934 GCA_964499155.1 uncultured Chitinophagaceae bacterium | reverse complement strand
GTACTGGAACTCCACTTGAAATGTGGATGAATTATATGGATTACACCTACGATAAATGCATGTACACTTTTACAGATGACCAGGTTACCCGAATGAATTTCCACCTGGATAATTTCAGAAGTGGGCTTGTTACGTTTGGTTCAACATATACCTGCGGTTCACCAATCATATCAGACGAATCTGCAGCAGAAATTACACGTGTCGAAAGTGATGGATTAGATGGTGCACGATATGCTGGATTTTCATTTGATGTTGTTCCTAACCCTGTTAGTGATGTAGTCAGATTAAATATTGTTTCTGAACATGCATCTTTGGGAAATATCTTTATTTATGATGCAGCAGGAAAAATTGTAAAGCAAAGGACAGTGATCACCAGTGTTGGTAAAAGCACATCTCATTTACCAATTTCAGAATTACCATCTGGAATCTATAATGTCAGATTAGTATTGGCGGAAAAACAGTTCTCAAAAACAATAGTTGTTTCTCATTAATGTTTTTAATCCCGGTTCGCCGGGATTTTTTATTTTATTATTTGTATAGACCTGTGTTAAAAATAATTCGCAAATTGAATAAAAAATGCCTTTCGACCGCAACTTTTTAATTATCCTATTGAACGGGATGTCTGCATTATTTGCATTTGGAATTTTCCAGATAACGGCATTAAATTTCTTTGCAATAATGGTTGAAAATATGATATTAAAATCCAGGTATAAATATCACCGGGTTTTATTGCGTGTTATTATTGCAAACATCGTATCTGTATTTGCAGGGTTGGTTGTTTTATATTGGATTCCGGAAGTTATGGGAGCTAATATCCAACATTCAGAAGGTGTGGAAGGATCGTATAATTTATTCGGACTTTTTATGGGAATAATAGGTATGTTTATTGCAAATGTTTTGGTAGAATGGCCGGTCTATCTAATTAATGCAAATTTTAAAGAGGCATTTATTATTCTTTGGCAGGTTTTTTTTGCCAATCTTATTTCAAATATCCCCGTTTTCCTATTGTATTCTACTCAGTTTTTTTAAAACATTTTCATCGTTCACTTGAAGATTTGCGACCCTAAAAGTTTTTAATTTATTTTATTTCTAGACTACAATTGATCCACTCAGGATCAAAATGTGTCTGGTATTTTTTGTAAAAATTAATGGCTGGTTCATTCCATTCAAGCACATGCCACACAATAGCACTTAGCTTTTTTTCTTTCGCTTCCAGATTCCCGATTCCCTTGCCACGCATTTTTTCTGTTACAATGATATCTTCCAGGTACATGCGTTGTCCCTTCCATGTCGAGTACCTGATGTAATACAATGCAAAACCCACAATTTCATTTCCGTTTTCTGCAACAAATGCCCGCCAGACAGGATTTTTTCCAAAACCACTTTCTTTAAAATGTTGCAGGGTTACAGTTACTTCATTGGGAGCCTTCTCATACACTGCCAGTTCTTTAATTAATTCCAACAACCTCGGGCAATCTTTTTTTTCTGCTCTTCTGAGTGATGCCAGCATTTTTATTTTTTTCTTTTTGCAGGGAAAATGCCATTTGGCTGATCAAATCTTAATCCTGTAACCTTGTTATTTTCCATATCGAATTTTACGAAATAGGTTTTAAGATCTTTGATCTCGAAATCCGTTTTCGATATTCGGATCAATTCATAAGCAGGTTGTCCCGGAATGAAAACCATCAACGTGCTGTCATTTTTAAAATAGACATTCACATTTGTTCCATTCAAATCATAATCGCCGGTAAAAGGTTGCAAATCTGCCCTTGAGGTTTGTATACCCGGAGGCAATTTTTCGAAAACAATTTCCTCCACCACTGGTTCCATTTTTATTGAAAGACTTGCAATATTTCCTGTTGCATTCCCATTAAAAAATAATTTGGGGGCATCAACCGGCGGCGTTGTTTCTTCCAGTGATCTTAATCTGAAAACATCGTAATGATAATGTTGCAGGTAAGATCTTGTCCTTTTTCCCGCTTCATTATAATCCACCCATACAGTATCCTTTTCCTGGAAAATTTTAATTATACCATAACCAGGATTGCGAAAACTTCCCGTGTATTCCGTCATTTGACGAGAAGGTTTTGTTCCTTTTATTTGCCTTAAACTATCAGTATTGGGTTGCATTTTTGCAGCAATGCGTGCGCGCAGTGCCGGCGCAAGCATGGATTTGTTCCAGTCACGCCAGGATAAACCCAACATTCGGTCTGCAATAAAATTTCTGATCACACTTGTCGGCTGTCCCTGGTTACTTACAACATAAATTCCAATGCTGTCGCTCGGAAAAAAGAGTGTGTTTGTAATAAAGCCATCAATTCCTCCGGTATGAGAGACGCGGTAGTGACCCCTGTAACTGCTGACTCCCCAGCCAAGTCCATATCCGCTGCCATGTACATCTGCGTTTTCCGCACCCGGCGCTCCATCGGTAGTTGCCATTTGAGGTACAATTGCCTGGCTGCGGAATGCTGCAGGTATGATTTCTTTCCCATTAAATTTTCCGTTGTTGATCCAGGCGATCAACCAGTTTGCCATATCCTTAGCAGAGCTGTTAATAGCTCCTGCAGGTGCAATTGCATCTATGTTTCTGTATGGAATGCGGTTTATTACTGTATCACGAATCAAATTATAAGCAAATGATTTATCAGGGGATTTTTCCATGTCGATCACCGAAAAATTTGTTTGATTCATATTCAATGGGTCAAGTATCCTTTCCTTCACATTCTGTTCCCAGCTTTTGCCCGTGATCTTTTCTATAACAACACCCTGTGCCATGTACATGAAATTGTTGTACTGGTATCGTTCGCGTAATTCAGCATTTGGTTCCAGGTACTGGATTCTTTCAAGCAATTCACTTCGTGAGGCTGTTGTTCCATACCACGAATAATCATGTCGGGGAAGACCCGTTCTATGGCTCATCATATCCCGCAAGGTCACATGCGCATTCGTATACTCATTTTTAAAACGCAGCTCTGGTAAATAATTTCTTACAGGTTTATCAATATTCAATCTGCCTTCTTTTTCAAGCATGCCAAGCAAAGCAGCAGTAAAAGCCTTTGTACAAGACCCAATCGCAAACAAAGTATTTTCCGTTACGGGCAATTTCTTTTCATAATCACGATAACCAAAACCACCGGTATAGATCACTTTGTTTTTTTCAACTACAGCGATGGAAACGCCAGGCGCGTTCCAGCTTTTAAGGACTTTGGTTACAAACGTGTCAAGCCCAGCCAATCGTGGATCGGTTGGTTTTTGTGCATGTGCAGATGGGAGAGAGAGAAAGAGAAGCAGAAAGAGAAAGAGGGAGAGGGAGGCGGAGAGGAAGTGGATTTGTCTTTTCATATCATATTTATTTGAGCGATTGGTCGAGATCATTCAAAATGTCTTCAATGTTTTCAATGCCAACATTCATGCGAATAAGTCCGTCAGTAATACCATATTTTTCGCGAAGTTCTTTTGGAACTCCATAATGGGTCATGGATGCAGGGTGACTTAATAAAGTATCCACGGTGCCAAGAGAAACTGTACGGACACACATTTGCAATTTATTCATGAAATCAATACCACCCTGCAGGCCTTTTTTTAATTCAAAACTCAGCATGCCGCCAGGTAATCTCATTTGCTTTTTTGCAATGAGATGATCCGGATGTGATGCAAGACCAGCATAGTTGACTCGTTCAACAGCTTCATGTTTTTCAAGAAATACAGCCACGCGCATTGCATTTTCACAATGCTTATCCATTCGCAATTCAATTGTTTTTATGCCCTGGATCAATAAGAAAGCATCAAATGGATTGGCATTTCCTCCCAGCAACCTGTGTGTTTTGGTAATTGAGGTTTGCATTCTTTCTGTATCCGTTCCCACAAGCACTCCACCTATGGCTGTGCCATGACCATTCAGGAATTTGGTTGTCGAATGCACAATGTAGTCGACACCAAATTTAAAAGGTTGTTGCAGGTAAGGGGTCGCAAATGTATTGTCGCAGGCCACAGTGATTCCGAACTTCTTCGCAACAGACACGAGTGCTTCAATATCCACGCATTGAATGGTTGGATTTGCAGGCGTTTCTAAATAAAGCAGCCTGATGTCCGGGTTTTTCTTCAACGCTTCCTCTGCCAGTTCAGGCTTTCGGAGGTCAGCAGTAATTGCCTCGATTCCAAGATTAGGTAAGACTTTAATCATCAATTCTTCAGAGCCTCCATACAGGGAAAAGTGCGTTAGAATTTTATCTCCCTTCTTCAAAAGAGACAACATCAGTGTTGAGATAGCAGCCATTCCAGATGAATGGAGAATGGCCTTTGCTTCCACACCTGTTTGAAAAGTTTCCATAGCGGAAATTTTCAATTCTGCTTCAGCGATCGTTGGATTTCCCCAACGAGAATAAATGAAACCCTGTTCTGTGCCGCTGAATCTGCGCATGCCCTGTTCAGCAGTTTCAAATACATAAGTACTTGACGCGTATATGGGTACCTGGTGAGCATTGTTGGATTCAGGGGTATGTCCAGCGTGTATCGCAACCGAGGTAAAACCTGATAGTGGAAAATTTTTGTTATGCATTGTTCGCATAATTTGTTAATTCGTCCTAAACTCTGCCACCAAAGTAAATTGTTTTCGATGAAAGAAATGCTCCGGCAATTGGCTGTTTATAATGTATGGGCGAACCAGAAACTAGTTGATGTAATTCTATCTCTTTCAGAAGAACATCAGCAGCAGGTTGTAAAAAGCAGTTTCCCGGGATTGCACGCAACGCTACTGCATATGTGGGACGCAGAAAGCACCTGGTGGCAGCGGATCAGGTTGCAGGAGCGTATTGTTATTCAAAGCGAAAATTTTAATGGAAATACCCGTGATGTTTCAACTGGATTGATCCATCAATCAAAGCAATGGGAAGAATGGATCGCGAATGCTTCCGAATTATCTCTCGGTCATGTTTTTCAATATTACAATTTGAAAAAAGAGCAATTCAAGCAACCTGTGTTCCAGGCTGTATTGCATGTTTTCAATCACAGCACATATCATAGAGGACAATTAGTTACAATACTCAGGCAACTCGGAGTTGAAAAAATTCCCCAGACTGATTTTATTGTTTGGAGCCGCTCAAAAGCAAGCGTAAGATCGAATAATTAAAATTATTTCTTCTGATTGATTTAATTGTTCCTTCCAATTATTGGGTCCCGACCATACATGTGGATCTGTTAGTCGGTTTAAATTGACTAACTTTCTATGTCAATTTCCATGTACTGCGGTCTTTACTTTCATTAGTAATGGTATCCAGGTATAGAAACTCCAGTTTTAAATTATTGACGTACTTCATAGCTCGCATCTTCATATATAATCACTGTGGCGCAAGACAACTGAACAGTATGTTTAATTGGCTTCGATGGAGGTGGTGTTGTCGAAGATCGTTTGTACTGATATAGCCATTGCCACATATTCATTCCATCAGCAGTTACTATTCCCCGGTAAGCATCATTCCACCCACCATGTCCAACACCTGGTCGAATCGTGATCTTTGCAAGATTGGGTACGCGTGCATTGATTTGATTGACCATGTATAAATTCTGATCTCTGTAACTCACATCACTTTCACCGACTATTGCCCATAGTGGTGTTTGTGTTCCCTGCCACCATGCAAAATTATTTTTATTCGCATCCTGCGTTGCAGCAGACATGGTCACAATGGCGGCAAACTTTTTTCCAAAATCAGGATTGATATTCAGTTGTGATCCATAATTCGACCATCCACCTGCACTTACGCCAGTCAGATAAATCCTGGTTGTATCAATGTTCCATTTTTTAATGGATTCATCAATGATGGATTGTAACCAGGAAGGATCAATGCTGTAGGATGATCGCTGAGGTGCAACCATAATAAATTCAAACGGCGGAACATATCCATCTCTCAATACGCGGGGCAGGCCTGTATTATACAACCTGTTCACATCACTTCCTGCTTCACCCATTCCATGCGCATATATTACGAGAGGAAGATTGGCTGCAGGTGTTGCTGAAGGTTTGTAAATAACAGCCCCGGTATTGTATACCCCTGGTCCCGCAATAATGTCAATTGTTTCGTTTGTTAGAACGCCTTGTGATAGTGCAGAAAAATGAAGGCTCATCAAAGCCAGCAAAATGGGTACTTTGTTTTTCATATAGATTACGGTTGTAGGTTAACGTTGAGGCCTATCCACAAACCGTTCCATATTTTATTTCGCACGTCACAGTTTACCAGTAACATATTACATTTCAATGTTGGTGAAAGTTTTTTTTCAGATTTAATTGTAAAATGAGAAATGGAATATTGTTTTACTTGAGGAAATTTCACGTCAGCAAAA
>CAZCKF010000051.1:2452-5588 GCA_964499155.1 uncultured Chitinophagaceae bacterium | reverse complement strand
TTTTTTTTAAAATCAATAGCAAACTGATACACCTTGAATGACGGGAACTGCTCTATTTGCATTTTTCACCCTTAACGTAACTTCGCCACGCAAATAAAAAAGTACACAAACAAAATCATTGATTTCACATGGCAATTGTAAAAGTCGCTATTAACGGTTTCGGTAGGATTGGTCGCCTGGTTTACCGCCAGATATATCAAATGGAAGGTATTGATGTTGTTGCAATTAATGACCTGACAAGTCCCAAAGTGCTTGCGCATCTTCTAAAATATGATACAGCGCAGGGAAGGTTTGAACAGGAAGTGAAGGCAGGAGAAAACTCTATCGAAGTAAATGGTGACAAGATCCGCATTTACGCAGAAAAAGATCCGGCAAAAATTCCCTGGAAAGATCATGATGTACACGTTGTTTTGGAATGCACTGGTTTTTTTACCGACAAAGACAAGGCTGCAGCACACCTCCAGGCCGGAGCAAAAAAAGTGGTGATCTCAGCACCAGCTACCGGTGATCTAAAAACAATTGTATTTAATGTAAATCATAAAATACTCGATGGATCAGAAGATATAATCAGTTGCGCTTCATGTACAACCAACTGCCTTGCACCCATGGCGGATGTGCTGGATAAACAATTCGGTATTGTTACAGGATTAATGACTACCGTTCACGCATACACGAATGATCAGAATACGCAGGATGCACCACATCCAAAGGGAGACCTTCGTCGTGCACGAGCTGCTGCTCAAAATATTGTTCCCAACAGTACTGGTGCTGCGAAAGCAATCGGGCTAGTGTTGCCATCATTAAAAGGAAAACTGGATGGTACTGCGCAACGAGTTCCAACACTTACGGGTTCACTTACCGAGCTTACTGTAATTCTTGGAAAGAAAACTACAACTGAAGAAGTGAATGCTGCCATGAAGGCTGCGGCGAATGAAAGTTTTGGATATACCGAAGATGAAATCGTGAGTTCGGATATTATTGGTATCCGCTATGGTTCTTTATTTGATGCAACGCAAACCAAAGTTCAAACAGTGGGTGATGCACAAATTGTAAGAACCGTAAGCTGGTATGATAATGAAATGAGTTATGTAAGCCAGTTGGTGAGGACGGTGCATTATTTTGCGGGCTTCATTAAAAGCAAATAGGATTAATAGGATTTGTGAAGGATTAGAGGATTGGAGAAAAGAATATAAATTATGGCGAGTTTTCAATCGATCAATTTTGATAACAAGCGTGCACTTGTCCGCGTGGATTTTAACGTGCCGTTGAATGATCAATTCGAAATTGAAGATGATACGAGGATAAGCGCTGCAATTCCCACGATAAAAAAGATCCTTGAAAAAAAGGGAAGTGTAATTCTGATGAGTCATTTCGGTCGGCCGAAGGGAGGTCCTGAAGAAAAGTTTTCATTAAAACATTTGTTGCCCACTGTTGAAAAGCAACTGGGAGTTAAGGTTGACTTCGCAAATGATTCCGTGGGAGAAGAAGCACAGAAAAAAGCTGCCAATCTTAAACCAGGACAGGTATTGTTGTTGGAAAATCTTCGCTTTTACAAAGAAGAAGAAAAAGGTGACAAAGGCTTTGCAGAAAAATTATCGAAGCTTGGAGACATATATATCAATGATGCATTCGGAACCGCACATCGCGCTCACGCGTCCACTGCAATAATTGCTGAATTTTTCCCGGATGACAGAAGAGCATTTGGTTTGCTGATGAATGCTGAAGTAAAAAATGCTCAAAAAGTACTTGACAGCAACGAAAAGCCATTTACTGCCATTATCGGAGGTGCAAAAGTGTCTGATAAAATACTGATCATAGAAAACCTTCTCGAAAAAGCAACCGACATCATTATTGGCGGAGGTATGGCTTATACTTTTTTCAAAGCGCAAGGAGGCAATATT
Organism: uncultured Chitinophagaceae bacterium; assembly: GCA_964499155.1. Classification (GTDB taxonomy): domain Bacteria; phylum Bacteroidota; class Bacteroidia; order Chitinophagales; family Chitinophagaceae; genus CAZCKF01. Next base: position 3,687 of record CAZCKF010000051.1, on the reverse strand, counting down.
GGGAATTCACTTTTTGAAGCCGACAGGCTTGATACGGCAAAAAAGTTGCTTTCCGAAGCAGAGGCCCGGGGGGTTTGCATTCACCTACCTGCTGATTCTGTTATTGCAGATAAATTTGATGAACACGCAAATTGCACTTCTGCACCAAGCAATAATATTCCTGACGGATGGATGGGACTTGATATCGGTGTGAATGCATGCGTGCAGTTTGGCAACATCATCAAACGATCAAAGATTATTTTATGGAATGGCCCGATGGGTGTTTTTGAGTGGCACAATTTCCAGCACGGTACAAAAACAATTGCCCAATCAGTTGCAGAAGCAACTCAGCGAGGTGCGTTCTCACTAGTTGGCGGTGGAGATTCCGTTTCAGCAGTCAATCAATTCGGGTTTGCAGATAAAGTTTCTTATGTATCTACGGGAGGTGGTGCAATGCTTGAGTTCTTTGAAGGGAAGGAACTTCCCGGTATCAAAGCTATTTCTTAATACAGTTTAAGTGAGTTAAGCAAGGATTTCACAGGCCTTTGACATATTCGGCCTGACATTTAAACTGATACTTGTCATTCTGAGCCAAATAAAAAACAATCTCAAAATTCGAAAATTAAGTCGAAGAATCGCGGCCCTCGCAGCTCGAAGCTCACAGCTCACAGCTCATCACAATAACAAATCCAACTAAGTTTACATAGTCTCTGTTCTCCCTCCAGCAGCCAACAGCCAAAAGCCAACATCTCTCATTTAGATATCTCCACAATTTTATCATTGCCCCCATTACTCGAACTCACATAGATTTTCCCATCCGGGGAAACACAAACATCCCTCAACCTTCCATACACACGACTTAAATATTTACTGACGCTTTGGACTTTTTTTCCTGCTGCATCGAGTTGGATAATGTGAAGTGTCTGGTCCTTTAATGTTGTGAGCAACAGAGAATTTTTCCATTCGGGAATAAGATTGGAATTGTAATAATCCATTCCGCAAACTGCGGTTGTGGGTGTCCAGGCATAAATGGGTTCTGCGACATTATTTGCATTGCAGAAGGAAGATTCATTGTTATCGCAAAAACCTTCTACCTCAGGCCATCCATAATTCCGACCTTTTTCAACAATATTGATTTCATCATCTGAAGAAGGGCCATGTTCTGATACGTACATAATGTTATTGGCGACAACAAGTCCCTGTGCATTGCGATGACCGTAACTCCAGACAGGATTATTTGGAAAAGGATTGTCGGC
>CAZCKF010000051.1:0-2442 GCA_964499155.1 uncultured Chitinophagaceae bacterium | reverse complement strand
TTATACGCAATACTTTTCCATTTACAGAATTTATTTGTTGAGGCAGTGATTGATTGGCAGCGTCACCTGTTGTTATGAAGAGTTTATTTTGGTAAACAAATAACCTGCATCCATTGTGAATGCCTGCTGCATCAATTCCATCAAGCAACGTAAGTGGCTGGGACAATTTTCCATTCTCATATATAAATCGAACTATTTTTTCCCGATAACCAGATGAACTGCTGTAATTGAATCCGACAAATACATAGGGATTCGAATTGAAATCAGGATGAAGTGCCATACCCAGCAATCCACCTTCTCCGCGGTCTTCTACTTCATTAATTGTTATCAGTGTTGTCACAGTTCCTGTTGTTGGATCCATGCGACTGATCCTGCCATTTCTTTCTGTCATCCAGATGTGGTTGTCGGGTCCCCATAAAATTTCCCATGGATGTGAAAAACCATCTGCAACAACACGATGTTTTAATGAAAGGTTTTCAGGTCCGGAAGAACCATTTGATGGAGTATTGCATACCGTAGTGGCAACCAATATCGAGGAGAGTACAATTGATTTTATCATCATCTTTAAAGTTAGTTTTTGCATAGAGAAATACAGCCGGCTTTTGACAAATGGAGTGGATTTGAGGATCAGTAACAGTTATGGCTAACTGTATAGCAGAAAGCAATTTCAGTTTACATCCCTCATTTCATTAATTTTATCGACTCTAAAACCACGCACAATGAAAAGATTAGGATTATTGGTTGTTCTCGGTCTCCTTGTTATTTTGATTTTTTGGGGATGCAGCGGGTACAATAAACTTGTTGATCAGGATGAAACAGTAAAAAAAGCCTGGAATAATGTACAGTCAGACTATCAGAATCGTGCTGACCTTGTTCCGAATCTTGTAAATACAGTAAAAGGCGCAGCCAACTTCGAACAGGAAACTTTAACCAGGGTAATTGAAGCCAGGTCTAAAGCTACTTCGGTCAATGTTAACGCTGAAGATCTTACGCCGGAAAAAATGCAGCAATTCCAGCAGGCACAATCCGAATTAAGTGGTGCTTTAAGCAGGTTGCTTGTTACGGTTGAACAATATCCTAATCTTAAGGCGAATGCAAATTTTCTTCAATTGCAAAATCAATTGGAAGAAATTGAAAATCGGATTCGTAATTCAAGAAATAATTTCAATGCAACTGTGCAGACCTACAATACGCAGGTACGAAGGTTTCCCACAAATATTTACGCCGGCATTTTTGGTTTCCGCGCACGTGAAGGCTTTACCGCAGATCCCGGTTCACAAAATGCACCTAAAGTAGATTTCGGTAACTGATGAAAAGAACCACGCTCTGGTTATTGCTCGGCATACTTGCGGTAGCAGTGATTTTTTTGCTGGTTACTTACAACTCACTTGTAGGTAAGGAAGAAGATGTGAAGAGATATTGGGGAGATCTGCAAACTACTTACCAGCGCAGAAATGACCTGGTGCCCAATCTTGTTGCGGTAGTCAAGTCAAACTCTGATTATGAACGCACGGTGTTGACTCAGGTCGCAGAAGCCCGATCAAAAGCTGGTCAGCTCAGTGTAACATCAGATCCTGATTCGGCGCAGTATAACCGGTTGGAAAGGACACAGGGCGAATTAACCAATTCGATGAACAGGTTGATTGCAGTTGTTGAAAATTACCCGGACCTGCAAGGAACGAAAGCATTCACCATGCTGCAAACACAGTTGGAGGGAACGGAGCGAAGGATCAACCTGGCGAGAAAGGATTTTAATACTACCATTGCTGATTACAATAATAGTGTTCGAAGATTCCCGACCAATCTCGCTGCAGGAATTCTCGGTTTCCGGGTGAAAGAAGGTTTCAATGCAGACAGTGCAGCCAATGCTGCACCGCAGATCACTTTCAAAAAACAATGATGACGTTATTTCCATGGTTTAAAAAGAAAGAATTGTTCAGCGAAGAAGAACGCAAATCAATTCTTGATGCCATTCGTGGAGCTGAACAGCAAACAAGCGGCGAGATCCGCGTGTTTGTAGAAAGGCGTTGCAGGTTTGTTGATCCATTGGATCGTGCGGTTGAATTATTTACACAACTGCAGATGACCCTGACAAAAGACAGGAATGCTGTTCTGATCTATGTCGCCATGAAAGATCACCAGCTTGCCATTCTTGGAGATGAAGGAATTAACAGTAAGGTCGGTCTTGAATACTGGCGTGCCGAAGTTTTGAAAATGATAAAAGATTTCAACAGGGAAAATTATGCAAAGGGTATTCGTGAAGTGATTGAGGATATTGGAGAAGCCCTGCACAAACATTTTCCATATGATGGTAAGACAGATAAAAACGAATTGCCTGACGATCTAATTTTTGGAAAATAACAATGAAGAAATTACTGACCATCCTGTTGCTGATATTTTCCATTACGCTGCGTGCTCAGGTAGAAGATGCGGTACCACCTG
>CAZCKF010000050.1:0-12055 GCA_964499155.1 uncultured Chitinophagaceae bacterium | reverse complement strand
TTTTTGCCCAATGGTTTTGGTGGTGTGATGGCTGGTGTGTCGGCGGTATTTTTTGCCTATATAGGTTTCGATGCCGTGAGTACCATGGCTGAAGAAAGTAAGAACCCGCAACGCGACCTTCCGAAGGGGATGATCTATTCACTTGTGATTTGCACAGTTGTTTACATTTTACTTAGTTTAGTGTTAACAGGTATGGCAAATTACCGTTTGCTGGATGTTGGCGATCCCCTTGCTGAAGTTTTTAAATTAAATAATGTTGGATGGATGGAAGTGTTTGTATCCATCTGTGCCGTCGCCGCTATGACAAGTGTAATGCTTGTGTTCCAAATGGGACAGCCGCGTATCTGGATGAGCATGAGCCGTGATGGTTTGTTGCCTGCGAAATTTCAAAAGATCCATCCGAAATATAAAACACCCTCATTTGCAACTATTGTAACTGGTTTACTTGTAGGTATTCCCATTTTCTTTACAGACGAAGATTTTGTTCTGGATTTTACAAGCATCGGTACGCTGTTCGCTTTTGTACTGGTGTGCGGCGGTGTTTTATTATTACCAAGAAGAGAAAAGCAACCAGGCAAATTTCATTTACCCTATTTCAATGGAAAATTTATTTACCCCGCAATCATTGTAGCATCGATTATAATTATTGCTATCAATGTTCCTGAATATTTCCCTGAGTTATTCAATTTCGATTTTTCGGATCATTCAGGAGATGAAGATTCTACTTTACTTTTTGCCACACCAGCCAGCAAAGTTTCAACTTTGCTGTTCTGGCTTGTCTGTCTCTATTTATCCATTGTTACTTTTTTAAAAAATTATTCGCTTATTCCGTTGCTTGGACTTACCACATGTATGTACCTGTTGACTGGTATGTCGGGATCAAACTGGCTCTGGTTCTTTGTTTGGTTTGCCATCGGATTGCTCATCTATTTTCTATATGGTTACCGGAAAAGCAAACTCCGTCGCCAGATAATAGAGGGTACAGAGACAGGAAGAATTTGACGCGTTAATTTTTATAGACAGAATCAGCAAAATGAAATTCCAGGTTGGAGATAAAGTGCTCGTTTTGCATTCCAATGAAGAGGGTGAGGTGATTGATATTATCAATGACAAAATGGTGCTTGTGGATGTGAGGGGAGTAAAATTTCCTGCATATATAGATCAATTAGACTTCCCGTATTTCAAGCGATTTACTGAGAAAAAACTTTTTCCTGAGAAGAAGCAGAAAAAATATGTTGATGACCTTAAAAAAGAGAAAGAAAATGTGCCATTACCAGAAGATGGTTTGTGGTTGACCTTTATTCCTGTATCATTTATCGATGAATTCGGTGACGAAGTAGTGACAGATCTGAAAGTTCATTTGCACAACAGAACCAAAAGATCTTTTCACTTTGATTATCATCTCAGTTATTTCGGCAACAATGCATTTGATCTTAAAAATGAAATTCGTCCGTTCCAGGATTTTTACCTGCACGATGTACCTTTTGAAAACATGAATGACAGTCCGGCTTTTTCCTTTGTTTTTTCGCTGGTTGTTCCAGATGCAGCACTTGCACCATATTATGAATCTGTAACCAAGATCAAACCGAAACAATTGTTTGAAAAGCTTCGTGATATCCGGTTGAAAAACGAACCAACTTTTTCTTACAGGCTTTTTGAAACATACCCTGCAAAAAGTCTCACACCTGAACCCGAACCCTTTCTTCCAAAGCCTTATTATGATGCTTCCGAAGGGAGAAAACATATTGAGCCCGCACGAACAGTGATTGACCTACATATCGAAAAACTAATCGACAACTGGAAATCACTGACCAGCAGTGAAATGCTTGGTTTGCAATTGCAGCAGTTTGAAAAATATTACGAACTCGCGGTTATTCATCATCAGCCAACACTTATCGTAGTGCATGGTGTTGGAAGCGGAAGACTGCGTGATGAAATTCACGATATCCTTCGATTGAAAAGAGAAGTCAAATCTTTTGTGAATCAGTATCATCCTTCATTTGGGTATGGTGCGACTGAGATCTACTTTCAATATTGACTAGTTCGCTACGCTCACTAATAAATTTTACCACATAGTCTAAATAGACACATGGAGCTGACACATATATGAGAACAAATGGCTTCTGTTTTATAACAACTCTCTTGCGAAGCCAATTTTGAAATCTTGAAATCTTGAAATTTTGAAATCATGAACTATAGATAACCCCCCTTGTGTTTGAATGTGACTATTATGCCTATGTTGTAAAATTTGATTTGTCTTAAATTTGCATGTTGCAACCCAGGCTATCGATCAGTTTTACTGGTAGGAAAGTCCGGACAGCGCAGAGCAATGCACCGGTGAATAGCCGGCTTCCTGAAAGGGAAAGAGAAAGTGCCACAGAAAATTACTTCCGCTTTGCGGTAAAGGTGAAAACGTGAGGTAAGAGCTCACGGCTGCAACAGGCAACTGTTGCAGGGGGTAAACCTTGCATGCTGAAATGCCAAATAAACCAGCGTCACAGGCTGCTTGTCCAATTCCGTTTTTTGCGGAAACGCTGGTGGGTAGGCAGATTGATTCCGGGGCGCAAGTTCCGGAACAGATAAATGATAGCAAAAGCCTCCAAAGGCGAGACAGAATCCGGCTTACGGGTTGCAATTTTTATTTATACAAATGACCAAGGTGGCCACCAATTTCCATCAGCCATGCAATGCCTAGATGCACTGTTAACCCGCCAATGATTGACCTGGTATGATAGGTTACAATGCCGAGCAACATTCCTCCAAAAAAAGAACTGATACATTCTCCCAAAGGTTTTACAAAATGTATGGTGCAATAAAAACAGGCCATCGGCAGAATTGCATCCTTCCCTGCAAATTTGATGAACCCGAGAACTGCAAATCCACGAAAGAACATTTCAATGGTGATGAAATCACTTCCATAACATAATTCAAAAAAGATCAACAGCAGTGAACCTGGAATTGATTCGCTTTCCGGCAAAGGAATTACTTTCTGGTATTTTGGATAAGTATTTAAAAAATCATTTTGTGTTGAAGCGATTGCTATCAATGGAATCATGAAACACAGCATGAGGAGATAAGGCCGAAGATTCAGGTCATTTTTTATGAACCCAAAAAAAGGTTGATCCTTTAAAAAAATCCTTTTTACGATCGCTAAAAAAATAAACATCAGCACCAAACGAAAAGGCCAATACAACGTTTCAATCAGAAAATTATTCCAATTATTATCCAGGTGAATTTGTATTTCACCGAAACTGGTCATTTTAATCGCAAATAACACCGGTGCGATCAGCACCAGTGCAATAAACACGTGGTCTTTAAAAAAATGTTTGCGTAAAAAGAGTTCATGCGCCAGGTAAGGAATTAGAAATGCAGGTAAAAGGATAGCAAGATGTCCGCAAAATCGAATAAAAGGATGACGAAAATCGGACACATTATTTTCCAGATCGAATTTGTAATTCAAAAAAATAAAAATCGAAATAAATACAATACAGAAGAACAATACATTTTTGGGAACGTATTGAACATAATCCCTGATATATCCGAAGATTTTTCTCAGTGTTATTTATTTTGATTTCGTATGCATGATAAATTAAAATTATTTCATTGTATAAAATCTTAATTGGTGCATTGATCACAACAGGATATTCAAAGACCTTTACAGCCCCTTTCACTCGTATATTTGCAGTCGATTTATAACAATCATATGAGTCAAAAAGAAGTATACATCATTTCGGCTGTTCGTACGCCATTTGGAAGCTTTGGTGGCGCATTAAAGGATATTCCGGCTCCGCGGCTTGGAGCTGCGGCCATTAAAGGGGCCATTGAAAAAGCAGGAATTAAACCTGAAATTGTTGACGAGGTATTGATGGGTTGTGTTATTCAATCAAACCTTGGGCAGGCACCTGCGCGTCAGGCGGCAAAATTTGCAGGTTTACCTGATAAGGTGATCTGCACAACCGTTAACAAAGTTTGTGCAAGCGGAATGAAGGCTATTGCGCAGGGAGCTCAAAGTATTTTATTGGGAGATGCTGATGTAGTGGTGGCAGGAGGAATGGAAAACATGAGTGCTGTTCCCTTTTATGTAGAAAATCTTCGATGGGGAAATAAATATGGCAATACGCAGATGGTGGATGGACTTGCAAAAGATGGTCTGACTGATTGTTATAATAATTATGCGATGGGTTGTGCTGCAGACCTGTGTGCGGTAGAACATAAATTTTCCCGTGAAGAACAGGATGCGTTTGCAATCGAAAGTTATAAACGAAGCCAGGCTGCATGGGAAAATGGAAAATTTAAAGATGAAGTTGTTGCAGTTGAAATTCCCGGGCGCACAGGAGAGGTTACACGATTTGAAAAAGATGAAGAACCATGGAATTTGACAAAATTCCCGGTTTAAGACCAGCATTTGGAAAAGAAGGCACAGTAACTGCAGCCAATGCAAGTACTATGAATGACGGGGCAGCAGCCCTTGTTCTGATGAGCAGTGAAAAAGCAAAAGAACTTGGGTTAAAACCGATTGGTGTAATTCGTTCCTATGCTGATGCAGAACAGGAACCAGAAAAATTTACCACCACACCAAGTATTGCTGTCCCGAAGGCTGTAAAGAGGGCTAACCTGGACATGAAGGAGATTGGATATTTTGAATTGAATGAAGCTTTTAGTGTTGTGGGTCTCGCCAATATAAAACTGATGAACCTGGATCCATCAAAAGTAAATGCACATGGTGGAGCAGTATCCATTGGACATCCACTGGGTGCGAGCGGCGCACGAATAATTGTTACACTTTTAAATGTGCTGAAGCAAAACAAAACCAAATTTGGTGCTGCAGGCATTTGTAATGGAGGGGGTGGAGCAAGTGCAATGGTGATAGAAAATGTGGCTGTTTAAATGGAAGCTTTAAATAAAATTACAACGGAAAAAATTCCAGTATTGATCCGTAAAGCAGGGATCGAAGATGTAAAACGCATCACAGATCTTGCGCGTCATACATTTTATGAAACATATGCTCCATTCAACACCCTCGAAAACATGGAGCGTTACATGGATGAACAGTTAAACGAAGATTGTTTTTCTAAAAGACTGCAGGACAGGGGTAACACATTTTTCCTTGCATATTTTAATGATGTTTTAGCAGGATATGTTCAGCTTGACAACGGTAGCTGCCACTCTTCTTTTAAAGAAATACATTCTGTAGAAATCGCTCGATTTTATGCAATTCCGCAAATGATTGGCAAGGGTATCGGTCATGCATTGATGCAGAGATCTGTTGAGCACGCGAAAGAAAACAATTGCAAGGTTATCTGGTTGATCGTTTGGCAGGAAAATAAAAGAGCCATTGCCTTTTATAAAAAATATGGTTTTGAAATCATCGATACTCATGTGTTCAAGCTTGGAGATGATCTGCAAAATGATTGGGTAATGAAAATGCAATTATAAATGTGATATGACTGATCGGTTTCTAGAATTTATAAATAACAGACTTGACCAGCCGACGGTCCGAAGAAATCTTACAGGTTATTTAATCACTGTTGTTTGCCTTCTTTTCCCTTTTGGTGATTTTATACTTTCAATACATTACACTTCTCTGTTGTTTGCGCTGATCAACTTATTCGCTGGTGTTGTATCGCTTATTGTTCGGGAAAAAGAATTTGGTTATACAATGTTGCTGTGCTCATTTGCATGTATTGTATTGTCGTTGTTAACTTATTTCCTAACCTGAATATTTACTTATTTATTTGTTTTGATCTTATACCTTAAGCGCAGTATGACCATAACAAGATTTACCAGGAAGGAAAAACAATTGGTAATGATAATTGGCATATCATTTTTCAAAAAACCATAGTAGATCCACAGGCCAAGACCCACAAGCAGGATCACGAGCATTAACGGAGAGACTGCATCATATTTCTTCTCCTTCAGCATTTTAATAAGCTGGGGTAACAATGAACCGGCTGTAAGTACACCTGCGGAAATTCCCACTATTGATTCAACGTTCATGTTTGTATACGCTCAAAAAACCATTCCATGACTTTGTATACTAAAATTTAAATTAAAGTCTCCAACAGCCAACAGCTAATAGCCAACAGCTTTTGTATTTTGCATCAATGAGAACCAGAGTAAAGATCTGTTGCATTTCTTCTGACCTGGAAGCGCTTATGGCTATCGCACACGGTGCTGATGCAATTGGCCTCGTCGGTAAAATGCCGAGTGGACCAGGTCCAATACCTGATGAACTAATAGCGCAGATTGCGAAAAAAATCCCACCACCTGTTGCGACTTTTCTATTGACAAGTGAACAATCGACGAAATCCATAATTGAGCATATTCAAATTACCGGTACCAATACAGTCCAAATTGTAGACGAACTAACAGAGGGTGAATACGCTGAGATACGACATGCATTGCCACAAATAAGGCTTGTTCAGGTAATACATGTAGAGAGCGAAAATTCAATTCAAATGGCTCTTCGAGTATCCGATGACGTTGATGCATTATTACTTGATAGCGGGAGACCGAAGGCTGCGATTAAAACGCTTGGAGGAACTGGAAATATTCATGACTGGAAGGTCAGTCGCGCTATTGTAGAAGCTGTGAAAATTCCAGTTTTTCTGGCTGGTGGGTTGAATGCAAATAATGTTGCAGAAGCTATTTCAATTGTCAAACCCTTTGGTGTCGATGTTTGTTCAGGTGTACGCACAGGGGGTAAACTCGATCAGGATAAATTAAAAGCGTTTTTTAAATCCGTTAATGAAATAAATAATACCTGGTATTGAAGATTGTAAGAATTAGCGCTAATTAATATTCAATTAGCGCTAATTAGTGTCTCACCGCTTTGGACCTCCCAGCATAAGCAACTCACTTACCTGTACTTCGGTAAAGTATTTTTTGCTTCCTTCTTTGTCGGTGTAGGATCTGGTCACCAGTTTTCCTTCCACAGCGATTTCCTTTCCCTTGTCCAGCCATTTTTCTGCTATTTCGGCTGTTTTACCCCATGCGACAACATGATGCCATTGCGTGTCTTTTACTTTGTCGCCACTTGCATTCCTGTAGCTTTCAGTTGTGGCCAATGTAAATTTCGCAAGCTTCCTGCCTGAATTCATGGTCTTCACTTCTGGTTTTACGCCAAGGTTGCCAATTAGCTGAACCTTGTTTCTCAATGTGTTCATAAACATTTACTTTTTCCCCATCGGGAGTTTACAATTTATTTCAGCTACCGGAGCCTGGCAGCATTACAAATATGATATAGCAAAGAGATCATACGCGGAGTTTACCCGTTTATTCCCGCAGTTAACCGTTTTTTTCCGTTTGAAATATTCGGATGTTGGAATAATTTGAGACCATGAATGTGCAGACAGAATCGAAGTGCAGGGAATGCATGAAACCTCTTAAAGGTCGCTCAGATAAAAAATTCTGCGATGATTATTGTAGAAGTAATTACAACAACAGAATAAATGTCGAAAAACTCCCCTTCATAAAAAAAATAAACCAGGTATTAAAGAAAAACAGAAAAGTATTGCAACAATTATCCAATTCAGGTACAATCAAAGTGAAACGTATTGATTTGATAACATCAGGATTTGATTTCAGTTATTTCACACATATGGAGAAAAAAAGAAAACACACTTATACATTTTGTTATGATCATGGGTATGCAATGATAGATAGTGAGAATTTCCTGGTTATTAAAAACACTATTTGAGGGTCCAAGATACAAGGTCCAGGGTCCAGGAAAGGATTAAGTGATTTCAAGGCAACAAGAAAGGTTCAGGATTCAAGCGCTTCGTAAGGAACATTACGAATAAAAACAAAATCAAATCAATCAGAGTCTTCGAACTAAAGAATCTCTAACATCTAACTTCTAACATCTAACATCTAACTTCTAACATCTAACTCCCATTTCACATTATTAGAAATCTTCCCGATGCAACATATGTTCTTTGCTTATCAGATAAATGATAAACATAGACTCCTTTGCTCAACATCGTGGGGACAGGGATACGGGAATTATTGATCACTTTTTGAAATACAGGATTTCCTGCACTTGTGAATACAGCAAGCTGTAATTCTTCGCCATTGTAATTATCAATTCGCAATTGAGTTCCTTCTGTAACGATGGTTGGCGTAATTCGTCTTTTCTGCTGATCAAATTGTGCAATCAAATAAACTTCACGTTTTTCTTTTGTCCATTTACCTGTTGCCAATAACCGGTAATAATTTTTTCCTTCTAATGGATTTAGATCACGAAAAGAAAAATCCTGTGAGAATGTATTCATCCCTTGTGGGGTAACTATATGTATGGTAGAATACGCAAAACCGTCTGCAGAACGCTGCACTTCAAATGATGCTGATTCATCGAGCGCTGGTATTCTCCATTTTAATTCAATGTAATCAGGAATGATCTCGGCTTGAAGTGTAATTCCCTTCAAACTGGTACTAACAAAATTGGGTGCTTTATTTTGTGCAAACGAGCTGAACGTGCAGCACAACATTATTATTGAAATAAACTTTTTCATATGTAGGGTTTCAGATCCATAGGAGATATTTCATAAAATATGCCGACTTTATTAATTGCAAACTTTCAGCAATCTCTGCCACTAAGACCCACCACCTGTTGAATGCTTCCGGCTTATATTTGCCGCTCTTTAAATCAATTGCATGAGACAAATTCCTTTTCGTGAAGCCCTTAGGGAAGCTTTAAGCGAGGAAATGAGACGCGATGATCGCGTTTTCCTGATGGGCGAAGAGGTTGCGGAATATAATGGTGCCTATAAAGTAAGCCAGGGAATGCTGGCAGAATTTGGACCGAGACGTGTCATAGATACGCCCATTGCAGAACTTGGTTTTACTGCCATTGGGGTAGGAGCTGCCCAAAATGGTCTGAGGCCCGTCCTTGAATTCATGACCTGGAATTTCGCTGTGCTTGCTCTTGACCAGATCCTCAATACTGCATCTAAAATGCTTGCAATGAGTGGTGGACAGGTTAGTTGCCCGATTGTATTCCGGGGCCCTAATGGTTCTGCAGGGCAACTTGGCGCGCAGCACTCAACAGCATTTGAAAGTTTATATGCAAACATTCCTGGTTTAAAAGTGGTTTCTCCAAGCAACGGATATGATGCCAAAGGCTTATTAAAACAGGCAATTCGCTACGAAGAAGATCCTGTCATCTTTATGGAAAGTGAGGTAATGTATGGTGATAAAAGTGATATCCCGGATGAGGAATATTATATAGAAATTGGAAAAGCTGACATCAAAAAAGAGGGTAAGGATGTAACGATTGTTTCTTTCAATAAAATGATGAAAGTAGCACTTGGTGCCGCGGCTGAACTTCAAAAAGAGGGCATTGAAGCCGAAGTAATTGATTTAAGATCCATAAAGCCTCTGGATTGGAGAACGATCCTTGAAAGTGTAAAAAAGACCAACAGGCTTGTAATAATAGAAGAACAATGGCCATTTGCTTCGGTATCATCAGAAATTGCATACCGCATACAGAAAGAAGGCTTTGATTACTTGGATGCTCCAATACGCAGAATAACAGCAGCGGACGCTCCGCTCCATTATGCACCCAACCTGGTTGCGGCTGCTTTACCCGATGTGACGAGGTCGGTAAAATTGGTAAAAGAGGTAATGTATCAGGCAAAATAATTAACGCATAACTGTCTAATTACCTCCACATTGTGGGGGTTTTTTACTTTAAAAAACTTTGAGTGGCAATCTTTTCCACAAACTTCAAACGACTTATATGCAGATAAAAAAAATATAGAGAATAGATTTTGAGGTTTGAATAAATCACGCATCTTTGTAACGGTTTTTCATAGGATATTGGATTTTACACGAGGCTGGATTTCTATCCGGCCTTTCTTTTTGTCCTAACCCAGCCACTTTTTATAAACACGAATTATGGTAATTAAGCCAGGATTTCACGGATTAATAAAGGGTTTATCGGAACTGTAAATCCCCGGAGCCAGCTAACTAAGCGAATTTCACTTTTCACCTTTCGCTTTTCACACCTAACGGATTTCTCCTCCTGTAGTTCAATCCTCATTGTTTCACACGTATTTTGCGCCTCTAAAAAAAGGTTCGATGGCGGATATTCTAATTATTGATGATGAAAAGGCGATCAGGAAGACGCTGACAGAAATACTTTCTTTCGAAGGTTATAAGATTGAAGAAGCAGCGGATGGTGAGGAAGGATTGAAAAAATTTAAGGATAAGAATTTTGATGTTGTGCTTTGTGATATCAAAATGCCAAAACTTGATGGGATCGAGTTCTTGCAAAAAGCAGGTGAATCGAATCCTGATATTCCCATTATCATGATATCAGGTCATGGTAATATTGAAACAGCGGTTGAAGCAGTTAAAAAAGGCGCCTTCGATTATATATCAAAACCACCTGATTTAAATCGGTTGCTGATTACAATTCGCAACGCCATGGATCGAAGTTCTCTTGTAACTGAAACAAAAACGCTCAAGCGTAAGGTTACTCGAGTTCAGGAAATGATTGGTAATTCAACTCCCATTCAAAAAATAAAAGAAACAATAGATAAGGTTGCGCCCACTGAAGCAAGACTTTTAATTACCGGAGAAAATGGGGTGGGTAAGGAGCTGGTAGCAAGATGGGTTCATGAGAAAAGCAATCGTGCACAGGGTCCTCTTGTCGAAGTGAATTGTGCTGCCATTCCTGGTGAACTGATCGAAAGTGAATTATTTGGACATGAAAAAGGTTCATTCACTTCAGCAATTAAGCAGCGAATTGGAAAATTCGAACAAGCCAATGGTGGTACTTTGTTTCTCGATGAAATTGGAGACATGAGTCTTAATGCTCAGGCAAAAGTTTTGCGCGCGTTGCAGGAAGGAAAAATTACACGTGTTGGTGCAGATAAGGATATTACAGTTGATGTACGCGTGATTGCAGCAACCAATAAAGATCTGCTCAAAGAAGTAGAGGCAAAAGCATTTAGGCTTGACCTGTATCACAGGTTAAGTGTGATATTGATCCACGTTCCTTCATTAAATGAAAGAAAAGAAGACATCCCACTGTTGGTTGATAAATTCCTTTCTGATATCTGCATCGAATACGGAATTGCGAAAAAGCCAATCGATGATGATGCGATAGCTGAATTAAAAAATTATAACTGGACGGGAAATATTCGTGAATTGCGCAACGTAGTAGAACGCATTGTGATTCTTTCAGGAAAAAAGATCACGCTGGAAGATGTCAAAAACTATGTAATGCCCAAAAATTGAATCTTGAACCTTGGACACTTGAATCTTTACTTGAATCTTGAATCTCGAGTCTTGAGTCTTGAGTCTTCCAGTGCCCGTTCATCCGCTTTCACAAAACTTTGAACCTTAATATTTCCAACCGTGGATTTATATAATATTTTTGTCCGCCGTTAAAAAATACTGATGCCTTTAGAACACATTTTTATCGTATATCTTATTGGAACCCTGATTGTTTTCCTGCCTTCATTTGGTTTATACAAAATGTTTGAAAAAGCAGGAGTGCCTGGTTGGAAAGCTTTTATTCCATTTTATAATACTTGGGTAATGCAGGACTTGGCCAAACGTCCAAAGCATTGGGTGTTCTGGCAATTCATTCCAGTTGTTGGTTGGTTCATTAGCCCGGGAATATTCATTGAATTCGTAAAACTATTTGGAAGATTCAGTTTTGCCGATCATACACTTGCTGCACTTTTTGCTCCATTGTATTTTCCTTATTTGGGATATTCCAAACAAGTCCGTTATATAGGACCTGAGGCAGCATTTAATTATAAAAAACCAGCCTGGCGTGAATGGGTTGATGCTGCAGTATTTGCTATTGTAGCAGCTACCCTCATTCGAACTTTTATATTTGAAGCCTATACCATTCCATCCGGATCGATGGAAAAAACTTTACTTATTAATGATTTCCTCTTTGTAAGTAAGTTGAGTTACGGACCTCGCATTCCAAATACACCTCTGTCCATTCCTTTTGTACACAATTACATTCCCGGCACATCAGCAAAGTCCTATACGCGGTTGATCAAATTACCATATATCAGGTGGTGGGCTTCAC
>CAZCKF010000049.1:8627-12155 GCA_964499155.1 uncultured Chitinophagaceae bacterium | reverse complement strand
TTAAGTGTTTACGATGGAGCAAGATTTACCAATTACACAATTGATGATGGCCTGCCGAATCCATTGGTCAACGATATCCTGGAACTTGGAACTGATTCATTCCTGGTTGCATGTAATGTTAGTAAGGTAGTTAAACTTGTGCGCGGCAGAATCTACCCCGTTGATATTAGTTCACCCACACCAGTCATTAATAATTTCTACAGAGGATTGGGTGGCAAAATATATGCAGCAGCAGATGAAGGCCTCTATGTTTTCAATGGAAATTCATTTACTCAAATTCCAGTCCGTGACCCAGAGCATCCTGAATTATTTGTGTCGATATCAGAAATTTTAGAATCAAGAGACTGTCTGTTTTTGATTCAGTATCATCCTCACCTGTCAAATGTTCTTATTTGTTATAATAAGTCAAAAGGCAGGGTCCATAGCTATTCCATGAAATCCAACATCAATAGTGTTCTTATTGATGAAGCTCAAAATATTTTATCATTAGTGACTTCAAATGAAATAAAGTCATTTGATTTATTAGAATTCACAAAAAAGAATTTTATAAATGTTCCGGTGCCATCTGTTTACCAGAAGTTAAAAAGCTACGATTGCAATGTAATCAAACGTGATAAAACAGGAAGGCTATGGGGTATAGGGAGCAGTTTTTTGGTAAGACAAATAGACAATGAACATTACCAAATATTTAATCGATCAAATGGATTGACGACAAATAACATTAATGATTGTTTTATAGACCGGGAAAATATTTTATGGATTCTAACAGATGGAAGTGGAGTAATTAAATTAGCCGGTAGTGATGTTGAATGGTCTAACGCGATCTTTGGACAACCCTCTACAAGCATCAGTGCTATTTACACCGACACAATTACAAATGTGGTCTGGCTGTATAATTATGAAACCAATACATTGTATCGAAAATCAGGGGATGAATTAAAATCTTTTAAGTCAAGGGAGAAAACCAGGATAGTTGATATAGAACAGGTAGGGAATAGAATGTTGATGTTTGATGTTTCCTGTGCATTTGAAACCATTTTTTATCCGGATAACACGTATGACCTGAGAAAAATTTACTGTGCATCAACGGGCACGAACATGAACAACAATGTGATTTCTAAAAAAACCACCATGCTTTTTCCTGGTCATAACATCACTTCTGTAAACATGAAGGGTGATGTAAAATTTTATCAATTGCCATTTTTCGCAGATCAGCTTGCATTCGATCGGGATGGGAATGTTTGGACAGCTACCCGAATGGGGGATGTAATGAAATTCAGGTTGGCAGATTCAGGTGGCGTGGAAGGCGTTTCATTAATTCACAATTATAAAAACGTACTTCCTAAAATTGATCCCAGATCAATTGCAATAGACAGGGATAATAAAGTTTGGATTGGGACCCGGTACCAGGGATTGTATTGTTTTGAATTTAATGACACCTTGCTTTCAAAGCAACAGCAATTCACTACCAACGATGGACTGACAGATATTTTTGTTTATGATCTTGAAATCAATTCAAAGAATGAAGTATGGGTCGGCACTCAAAGTGGTGTTGATAAAGTAAGCTTTAAAAATGGGAAATATGTAATTGAAGGAATTACACGCAGAAATAATCTATACCTTTTAACCTCGCAACTCATGACTGGAGAAAATAATGAGTTGTGGACATTAGGTAATGGTTCAATAGTTCGTATTGCAAATGAAGAACGACCTTCCGGCAATTTTATTCCTCAACTCCAGGTGGTAAGAATCAGAAGTACCGACAGCGTGTATGAATCGCCTGAACCACAACTTAGTCTGTCTTATAAAAGCAATAACCTTTCGTTTGAAGTTGCTGCACCATCGTTTGTGGATGAAAAGCAGGTTAAATTCAGTTATTTACTTGAGGGAAGTGCAAACACAGAATGGTCACCCTTATCAGCTACAGCTAATTTCAACTTTGTAAACTTACCGCATGGTAAGTATGTATTGCACATAAAAGCTTTTTTCCCTGTTACGTCATATCCTGAGCAGGAAATCAGTTACACATTTTATATCAATCCTCCCTGGTTTAAAACCTGGTGGTTCAGGATTATTGCTGGAGTCGCAGTACTCCTGGTTGTTGCATTGATCATACAAATGTATTACCGCAGAAAATTGCAGCAGCACATCATCGCCATGGAAAAGCAACAGCTTGTTGAACAGGAAAGGACACGCATTGCAATGGAAATGCACGATGATCTTGGCTCGGGCCTTACAGCAATCAGGTACATGGCCGGGGGTTTAACAACCAATACAACTGGCAGTACCAAATACACTGCTGAAAAAATTCTTTCATCTGCAAAAGTTCTTGTAGATAACATGAATGATATTATCTGGACCATTAAATCGGATAATAACAAATTGAGCGATGTTTTGGGGTATATTAAAACGCAGGCGGCCGAGCAATTGCAACAGGCCGATATAGATTATCAATTTGAATTGGGTGAAATGCCAGAAGTTGTGTTAAGTAATGAGACAAAAAGAAATCTGTTGATGATCGCAAAGGAGTCAGTTCATAATATTATCAAACATGCAAAGGCAACCCGGGTTACTGTAAGTGCCACTTCTTCAGGAAAAACATTAAAGCTGGTCATCCTGGATGATGGAAGAGGGATAAACCTGAATGGAAATATGGGGAATGGATTAAAGAATATGCGAAAGCGTACCGTAATGATGGGAGGAGAATTGTCTATAGAGGCTGACAGGGGAACTAAAATAACACTTGTAGTCCCGCTCTAAGCCTTTTGGGTGATGCCGGAAAATGGTAAAGAGATGTATTTTGTTATAAATGGAAACAATCCGCGTTTGTATAGTTGAAGATCTTGATGAGGTCAGGAATGGACTGGCTGCCATCATCAGGATGACCGATGGTTTTTCAGTAACCGGTAAATTTTCAAATGCTGAAGATTTATTGTCTGAACTTTCTGACCTCAAGGCTGATATTGTAATTATGGACATTCAATTACCGGGAATGAATGGAATCGATTGCATCCGGCAGGCGAGAGAAAAGAAACTTCCCATTCAATTCATGATGTTCACTATTTATGAAAACAGTGATACGGTATTCCAGGCGCTTGAAGCGGGAGCAACTGGATATTTATTAAAAAATTCATCACCAGAAAAAATTCTTGAATCATTGCGCGAATTGTACAATGGCGGATCGCCCATGAATGCAGCCATTGCAAAAAAACTTGTCAGCAGATTTCAAAAAACCTCTCCCCCCATAAATGATTATAATCTAACCACGAAGGAACAACAGGTTCTTGAACTCATGGCAAAGGGATTTCTTTACAAGGAAATTGCTGACCAGCTAAACAATTCTGTAAATACAATCAAGCAACATATCAGGCATATTTATGAAAAGTTGCATGTACAGAACAAGGCTGAGGCGATAAATAAAATTTATCTTAAATAAAATGGATAAGGTCCATGTTAAAAGGTCCAAGATACAAGGTCCAGGGTCCAGGAAAGATTCAGGATACAAGAAGTAAGAAAGGTTCAGGGTTC
>CAZCKF010000049.1:2411-8598 GCA_964499155.1 uncultured Chitinophagaceae bacterium | reverse complement strand
TTAAAGTGTTAGGAATAAAGCCCCAAGAACCTGCAAAGAATAATCAATGAAAGTTTTTGAGGCTTGGAGGAGTTTAAGAAATGAGAAATCAGAAATTATGAAATGTCCAATATTCGATGTCCATTTCCTCCACTAAAACAGATTAGTGGATAAACGTTGATTCTATCCTGTAAAGCACATCGTACATCGTACATCGTACATCGTATTTCGTACATTGAATGTCCAATGTCCAATTCCTCCACTAAAGCAGATTATTGGATAATGGTTGATGTGTCCTACAAAGCACATCGTACATCGTACTTCGTACATCATTTAATTCCTTCCTCCTGATACATATCCTCAAACACCTTGTCAACTGGTTCCCATAATTCGATCTTGTTTCCTTCGGGATCCATGACATAACCAAATTTGCCGTAGTCGTAAGCTTGAATTTCTCCGAGTACCTGCGCTCCTGCTGCTTTAAGTTGTTCGAGCATTTCTTCAAGGTTGTCTACTCGCAGATTGAACATGTGATCTTTTGTGGAAGGGTTGAAATATTCTGTGGTTTCCTTAAATACGCCCCAAACGGTATAACCGATTTTTTTTGGATTATCAGAATGCCGCCATTCGAACAGGATACCCTTATCCTTTGCCTGCACGAATCCCAGGTTTTTGACATACCATTCGTTCAATGAACCCGGATCTTTTGATTTAAAGAATACACCACCTATACCAGTTACTTTGGCCATAATATAATTTTTATTGAATGATGAATTAAGCTTGTGAAAGATTTCTGTTCCCGGCTCTTCTCAGAGTAAGAGAAGAAATAATTGTAACAACCACACCAATGACGAAAACAGTGAGGAACATGAAAAGAAAACCCCAAATTGGATTTTTGAACATTTCCATGTCAGCTCTCATTTTTTCAATCCTGGTTTCTGCTGCCTCACCTGAATAGTTTTTCCTGACCTCGGTGATCTGGTAATCAAGATAGTTTTGAAAGAACCCGGGGTCGATAACATTTGTATAAAAAATATCAAGTAAACCAAAGGCAAGCGACGGAACAAGTACAATTAGCAGTCCAAGCTTCATGCCCTGACCAAAGGTGAGTCGACCGCCATTAACCCGGTCGCGGTAATGTTTAATACCCAGAAAAACAAAGATCATAGCGATCGTAATTGTCAGGTAACCGATCACTTCTCCCACGGCAAATCCTGTTTGATCAAGGAAAGCGAGGTGAATAGCGCCCAGAACAATAATTATAATTGCTGAATAAAGTCCGTAACGAAATACAACAGGTTTCATGTTTAAAAATTTTGATGCAAGCTAACCTCCCAATCAAAAAAGTCCCTCATCCGAAAGTAGGAATACTGTCCGCCTTTGGAATGAAATTGTTCGTCATTCTGCATTTCATGTCCATAAGCGCCTGTTTAGAAATGTACGATGTACGATGTGGAATCCGCCTTACCCTAGAATTTTCCGGTATGCGGAATAACGAGAAACCAGAAACCAGAAACAAGAAACAATGTCCAATATCCAATGTCCAATGTCCAATACCTCCATTAAACCGTGATAATGGATAATAGTTGAAGCTTCCTGTAAAGCACATCGTACATCGTATATCGTACATTAAATAATCTTCAACCTCTTCGCCACCTCCACCGCCTGCGTTCTCCTCTTCGCATCAAGCTTGAACAGGATGTTCGAAACATGTGTCTTCACGGTGCTTTCGGATAGAAAAAGTGCGGTTGCAATTTCCTGGTTGCTTAGTCCTTGCGACATTTTTACGAGTACATCGTGTTCACGTGTGGTAAGGCCTGATTTCTTCAATGCTTCATAATCAATGGCTGTTGCTGGAGAAACAGTGTTTGGAGATGGAGTGACGATCTCGGCTTTTTTTTCATTTTTATAATTGAAGTAAAGACCGATGAAAAAGAAGATAAAGGCTGCAATGCCCACGATGACTTCAAGTCGCACATCACCACGAATGAAATTGATCTCTGCGATGCGAAACAATACAAGCAGGCAGAGAATCATCAAACCAAACCCTATGATTATCGCGCGCATCGATTAAAAACCTTTTACTTTCAACACATTATTTTCAGACCTGATATCGGGTAATATTTTTTCAGGATCAAGAATGACTTCGGTTATTGGAGACGTGGAAGGAATATTGAATTTATAATTTGCACCCCTTTGCCACACTTCCACAGGTAAATCAAGCCGATGCTGTTTTCCATTTTGTTCTTTTACCAGCACCGTCACCGGCATGGCCATTTTTTCGAGATTTTCGATTGCAATCAATGATCCGAGAGTTGCATTATTTTCTTGGTATGTTACTTCCTTTACACCAATATCAAGTTTGTAATTATTAAGCACCCAACCTCTCCAAAACCATGACAGGTCTTCTCCAGCTACATTTTCGATTGTATGAAAAAAATCCCATGGAGTCGGATGTTTGTATGCCCATCGATCGATGTATGCACGAAAGGCTGCATCAAAACGTTCATTGCCCAGTATCCTGCGCAAATTCGTAAGCATCATTTCCGGTTTTGCATATAAAACAATTCCAAAATTGTCCTGTTGTACCACATCGGGAATATTGAAAACAGGATCCATTGAATCTGTAAAAACAAATTTTGCAAAATCTGGCGGGAAGAAAGAGACAGCAGCAAATTCGCCCTTGTTAAACTCTTTGGTGGAAAGAGTTCCGATAAAGGTATTAAAGCCCTCATCCATCCATCCGTATTTCCTTTCATTGCTGCCCACGATCATCGGGAACCATGTATGGCCAAATTCATGATCAGTTACTCCCCATAAACCTGGACCCGATGCATTCATGCTGCAAAAAACAATTCCTGGATATTCCATTCCACCAACAATTCCTGCAACATTGGTCGCAACCGGATAGGGATATTCATACCACATTTTAGAATAGTGCTCAATGCTTGCTTTTGTAAATTCTGTCGAACGTTGCCATCCATCCGGCTTAATGCTTTCGGCAGGATATACACTTTGTGCGATGGCTTTTTTGCCAGAGGGCAAATTAATTCTTGCGGCATCCCACATAAAGGCTTTCGAT
The DNA here is from genome assembly GCA_964499155.1 of uncultured Chitinophagaceae bacterium. Classification (GTDB taxonomy): domain Bacteria; phylum Bacteroidota; class Bacteroidia; order Chitinophagales; family Chitinophagaceae; genus CAZCKF01. The sequence goes on along the minus strand of CAZCKF010000049.1, from coordinate 5,537 downwards.
GCAGCCCATGCCACATCTCTTGCATTGGTAATGGAAAACTTCCAGGTACAAGTTGGTTTGGAAGGACGGGAATTTTTTTGCCCCACTTCTTTTTCATTTCGCAGCATGACAGTACGATCCGAATTCGAAGCATCTCTCCATCTCTCCATTTGTTTTTCCGTCAAACATTCTTCCGGGTTCTTTAACTCTCCAGATGCAACAACAATCATGTCTGAAGGGGCAGTAATGGTGAATTCAAAATTTCCAAATTCGAGATAAAATTCACCAGCTCCCAGGTAGGGCATTGTATTCCACCCCTGTATGTCATCATAAACTGCAACACGCGGAAACCACTGCGCAACTTCATAGATCATTCCATTTCGTGAACGAATACGACCCATGCGGTCAGTTCCGTATTCAGGAACCGAGAATTTAAAATTCAGTTGAAGTTTTATGCGTCCACCATTGCTGTTTATTTTTTCAGGCAGCCAGACCTGCATGCGCGTATCTGAAATAATTTTTCTTAATGAAGTTTTTTTCCCGTTTTGTTCTGTTGTTATATCACCAATTACATATCCTTCTGTAAATGATGCATTCGCCCAGCGACCTCCTTCCTGAGTGGTGGTGGCAGATGCTCGCGAATTGTTCTTATAAATGTTCTGGTCGAGTTGAAGCCAGATAAATTCCAATGCATCCGGACTGTTGTTGATATATTCCAATTCAACCATTCCTGAAATCGTATGGGTAGCAGTATCGATCGTTGCATTGATCTTGTAATCAGCCCGGTTTTGCCAGTATTTTGGTCCGGGCATTCCACTTGCACTGCGATAATCATTGCCAGGATATGGATAAAATTGAGGAGCAAAAAGTTCACGGTGGTCATATTTAGACTGCGCGTGAAGGTTAATTGTTATGCACAACAAGGTGATTGAGAAAAGTAATTTCATGGTTGAAGTTGATAACACAGATTAATACAGATTACACTGATTAGAACTATAAGTTAGCCGCCTGCAGCTATTTAAATACCTCTTCCGCAATGGCAATACTTTCCGGCTTTCCCACATCCACCAATACATCTCCTGAATGATCGTATCCAAGTATTTTATTTTCTGCTGCAAGGTCAAGGTAAACATCTACGAGTGAAAACTTACCTGTGAAGTGAATTTTAGAAAAAATCTCTGGCTCGAAAATGACAACACAGCTATAGGCTTTTTCAAAAAGACCCGATTTGGCAATTGAGATTTTTTCTTCACCCGTTTTTTTATTTCGCCATCCGCAAAGCCTGTTGTTTTCATCAAATAAAAAATATCGTGATGTTTGTCTGTCTGTTACACCGAAACTTATCAGCGGTTTATGCATATTGTGGAAATCAGAAAGCTGATGGAGGTTGAGATCTGTAAGAATATCTGCATTTAGTGTAATAAATTTTTTATCACCGAGCATATCTCTTGCTTGCAATAATCCACCTCCCGTTTCAAGCACTTCGTTTTTTTCATCACTGATGATAATGTCACTTCCCCAGCCATCGTTGATTTCAACAGCATGGATGATCTGGTCTGCGAAATGATGCACATTCACCACTACCTCATAAATACCATACTGCTGCAGGTATTCAACATTTCTTTGTAAAAGTGATTTTCCATTAACCGGAGCAAGGGCTTTGGGATGTTTGTCCGTCCAGGGCTTGAATCGAGTGCCCAGTCCCGCGCAGAATATCATTGCACGTGTGGGGAAATTATTTTTTTCTTCATTTTCCTGCATGGGAACTATTCCGGTTTTTCTTTTGTCGCAGCTGGCAAAGGATTTTTCCAACCCTTTGATTCCTGTTCAACATGATTGAGTTCAATCTTTACTTTGAATTTGTTTCGCAGGTGACGTGCGAGTGCATCGGCTGCATATACACTCCGGTGCTGACCACCAGTACATCCGAATGAAACCATCAGGTTGTCAAATCCTCTTCGTATATATTCTTCAACTGTTATGTCAACGATATCAAAAACACTGTGCAGGAAATGCTGCATCTTGGTTTGTTGTTCCAGGTAATCCATTACTGCCCTGTCCCTGCCGTGAATGGTTTTGTATTGTTCATGCCTTCCAGGATTGTCAATACCCCTGCAATCAAACACAAATCCACCGCCATTTGGTGTATCATCAGGTGGAATACACTTACGGTATGAGAAGCTGTTGATCTTTACTGTCAGCGGGGTATTTTCATCAGCCTGTAGCGGAGTGAATTGTTCAATCACTTCATCAGAAGTACACAACTCCAAAACTTTTCGGAATTCTGGTAATACAATGCCAAGACTTTGATTTTCGAAAAACCATTTCAGGTTGTTCAAGGCAAGTGGAATGCTTGTAAGAAATTGAGCTTTACGTTCAAACAAACCACGGAATCCATAGGCTCCGAGTACCTGCAATAAGCGAATAAGCACGTAACCATTATACTGGCTTCTGAATACAGGCCTGTCAAGTGATTGTTCGATCACGCTTTCAAATGAATCCATGTAATCGCACAACAATTTCTCTTTCCATTGATCGGAAAGATTTGCACGTGCCTGCCATAGCATACTCGCTACATCGTATTGAGGTGCACCTTTCATGCCACCCTGGTAATCGATAAAATGAACACGGACATCGGGGGTCAACAATATATTCCTGCTTTGGAAATCGCGGAACATGAAATATTTGTACTCGGTATGGGTAAGATAATTGCTCAGCGCTTCAAAATCATCGATCAGCTTTTGCTTGTCATATGGTTTGCGCAAAGCATCGAGAAAATAATATTTAAAGTAGAGCAGGTCGGCCATGATTGCCTGCTTGCCAAATTCACGATTGGTAAGACATTTACTGTAATCAAGTCCTTCATCACCTTTCACCTGCAGGTGTGCAAGTTCATCAAGACTTTTTTTGAAAAGATCATACACTGATTGTGAAAAACCTTCTTCCTCGAGTTTGTTCAAAAGAGAAATGCCGCCAAAATCTTCCTGCAGGTAGGCAGATCCACTTTCATTCACAGCATGGATTGCCGGAACTGCTAATTTTTTTTCTTTAAAATGGTTGGAGAAATAAATGAAGGATTCATTCTCTTTTATATTGGCCCCATAGGTCCCGATCACTGTTTTACCATCTCCATGCAACCGGAAATAA
>CAZCKF010000049.1:0-2401 GCA_964499155.1 uncultured Chitinophagaceae bacterium | reverse complement strand
CGTTCACTGCCTGACTGTGGCAGCACATCAACGGCATCGGGTTTTTTCCCGCGCCATTTTTGATAAAGCTGATCCAGTTCCGCAATCATCTCCTTCATGGGCTGCAAATTAGGGCTAATCAGGCTTTTATTAATTTAGCTGCACGATTATGCCAACCACAGACGCCCGTATCCGCATTGTTACTGCTGCCTCGTTATTCGATGGCCATGATGCTGCAATCAATATTATGCGACGCATCATGCAGGGAATGGGTGCGGAAATCATACACCTTGGACACAACAGGTCAGTTCATGAAATTGTTGAAGCCGCGATTGAAGAAGATGCGCACGGCATTGCCATCACTTCTTACCAGGGCGGCCATGTCGAATATTTTAAATACATGAAAGATCTGCTGGAGGAAAATGGCTGCGGGCACATTAAAATCTTTGGTGGTGGAGGAGGTACGATCCTTCCGCAGGAAATACGTGAATTGCATCAATATGGGATCACCCGTATTTATTCTCCTGATGATGGAAGAAAAATGGGATTGGAGGGAATGATCCGGGATGTGATTGATAAGTGCAAGCCTTCTGAAAATTCACCTTCAAAAAAATCTGCCAATAGTTACTGGGATGCATCGAATAAGTGGAATGGTAAATTGCCACTTGGAGAAGAAAAGGATATCCGTAAGATCGCACGTGCCATTACACTCGTTGAAAATGGGTTTGATAAAAACGGGCTTGGTGATCTGTTTAAAAATACCGATGCCGTTATTCCCGTACTTGGCATTACCGGGACTGGTGGTGCAGGAAAATCATCAGTAACGGATGAAATTGTTCGCCGTTACCTGAAATATTTTCCGGATAAAACCATTGCAGTTATTTCTGTTGATCCATCAAAGAAAAAAACAGGAGGTGCGTTGCTTGGGGACAGGATTCGTATGAATTCAATTTCTAATCCCCGCGCGTATATGCGTTCACTTGCTACACGAGAAAGTGATAAGGCGCTGAGTGAATATGTTGATGAAGCGATTACGATTTGTAAAAATGCGGGATTCGATTTTATCATCCTGGAATCTGCAGGTGTCGGGCAAAGTGATGCCAGCATTTTAGATTATTGTAATGTAAGCCTGTATGTGATGACGCCAGAATATGGTGCAGCATCACAACTTGAAAAGATCAACATGCTCGATTATGCAGATGTGATCGCGATTAATAAGTTTGATAAGGCCGGAGCACTCGATGCTTTGTCAGAAGTTAAAAAGCAGTACAAACGCAATCACCAGTTGTGGACCGCAAAGGATGAAGAACTGCCGGTGGTTGGAACAATTGCTTCTCAATTCAATGATGGTGGTATTACTGCTTTGTTTGAGATGCTTGTGAAGAAGATCGGTGATAAAACAGGAACAACATTTTCGAAGTCAGCAATAAATTATTTAAAGGGTGGAAGTTCGAAATCATTGATAATTCCACCTGCGAGAGTAAGATACCTGAGCGAGATTGCAGATATCGTTAAAGAATACAATGAACTGGTGGATACACAGGCATCACTCGCTACAAAAGTTTACCAGTTGCATGGAACGATTGAAATATTAAAGGAAAAGGGAGAAGATGTTTCATCATTGCAGGCCCTGAAAAAAAGTTACGAAGACCAGCTCACTCCTGTTTCAAGAAAACTACTGCAGAAATGGCCGGAAAAACTCAAAGCATATGATGCTGACTCATATGAATACAATGTGCGTGAAAAGGTTATTAGTCAGCCCATGTTTAGCATGAGTTTATCAGGTACGCGCATTCCAAAAGTTATTTTACCCAAATACAAGGACTGGGGTGATATCCTTCGCTGGCAGGCGCAGGAAAATGCACCGGGAAGATTTCCATTTACTGCTGGTGTATTTCCATTGAAACGTGAAGGAGAAGATCCAACAAGAATGTTTGCAGGAGAAGGTGGACCAGAAAGGACCAATAAGCGTTTTCATTATGTTTCTGCCGGACAACCTGCAAAAAGATTATCAACAGCATTTGACAGTGTAACCCTTTATGGAGAGGATCCCGGCAACAGACCAGATATATATGGTAAGGTTGGAAACAGTGGAGTAAGCATTGCAACGGTGGATGATGCGAAAAAACTCTATAGCGGTTTTGATCTCTGTGATCCGAAAACTTCGGTAAGCATGACGATTAATGGACCTGCGCCGATCATTCTTGCATTTTTTATGAATGCGGCGATCGATCAGCAGGCAGAAAAATGGATCACAGAAAAAAACCATTGGAGTGATGTTGAACAAAAAATAAAAGCACTTTTCAAAAATGTTCCGCGGCCAGGATATTACAATCCATCTTCACCAGAAAGATTACCAGAAGGAAATGATGGACTGGGGTTAAAACTGCTCGGCCTTACTGCAGACCAGGTGCTCGCTGAA
>CAZCKF010000048.1:321-12253 GCA_964499155.1 uncultured Chitinophagaceae bacterium | reverse complement strand
TCCGGATTTTCCAAAAGTGCAGGTGCTGAACAATTTGTTTGGAGGATTTTTTGGGTCAAGACTGATGGCCAATATCCGCGAAGACAAGGGTTATACTTATGGAATTTACAGTTATGTCCAAAATCACATTAAAGAATGCGGATGGGTGATCAGCACTGAAGCTGGAGTGGATGTTTGCGAAGCTGCGGTTAAGGAAATTTACCACGAGATGAAAGAGCTCAGGGAAAAACCAGTGGGTGAAGAGGAGCTCAAGCTGGTGCGCAATTATATGATGGGCACCATACTCGGAGATCTTGATGGTCCGTTCCAGATATTAAACCGGTGGAAGAATATTATCCTTAACGATCTTGATGAAAATTATTTTTACCACACACTGAATATTATTCGCACGATCACCCCTGCAGAACTACAGGAGCTCGCCAACAAATATTTACAAGATGAAGATTTTTACGAATTGATAGTTGTTTAAAAAATCGATTCCTTTACAAAAAATTTTTCAAATGAATTTCCTTCTTCGCCTCATTGTAACGGCTGCAATTTGTTTTGGGCTCGCCAAAGTGTTGCCTGGTGTTGAAGTAGACAATTTATGGACAGCTTTGATCTTTGCTGTGATCCTGGCAATACTCAATGTTATTGTAAAACCCATTCTTGTAATACTCACGCTCCCGGTAACGATACTTACACTTGGCCTGTTCCTTTTCATCATCAATGCTTTGATGGTTTTAATTGCAAGCAAACTGGTGGAAGGATTTACAGTTGACAATGTTTGGTATGCATTATTGTTTGCGTTGCTGCTTTCACTAATTACCAGTTTTGTCAATAAGGAAATGGACAGGGACGCTAAGAGGAAGAAACTTATTTGAGTAAGAGCTGTTAGCTGTTGGCTTTTGACTGTTGGAGTCACGGTACAAGCCAACGACAGAGCATCATCAATGTCTCCAAAAGCCAACAGCAAATAGCCAATGGCCCCACAATCAGCATTCCACTAATTTAGAGGCATGTATTTCGATCGCAAGCAGCTAACCAATGAGCAATTAATTTCTCTCTACAAGAATTTATTATATCCCAGGCTAATTGAAGAAAAAATGTTGCTCCTGCTGAGGCAGGGAAGAATATCAAAATGGTTTAGTGGGATTGGACAGGAAGCAATTTCTGTGGGCGCAACTCTCGCGATGCAGGATGATGAATGGATCATGCCCCTGCACAGAAATCTTGGTGTTTTTACTTGCAGGAAAATGCCATTGGAAAAATTATTCAAACAATGGCAGGGTGCACAGGATGGATTCAGCAAGGGCCGTGAAAGAAGTTTTCATTTTGGATCAAAAGAACACCACATCTGTGGAATGATTTCGCATCTTGGTCCACAGCTTGCCATTGCAGATGGTGTTGCACTTGCTTATAAACTGCGAAAACAAAAAAAAGCGTCATTGACTTTTACAGGAGACGGCGGAACAAGTGAGGGTGATTTTCATGAAGCATTAAATGTTGCTGCAGTTTGGGATCTGCCTGTGATCTTTATAATTGAGAACAATGGATACGGATTAAGCACGCCCGTCAATGAACAGTATCGAAGCAAATCACTTGTTGAACGTGCAGCTGGGTATGGAATGGACGGTGTTCAAATTGATGGAAACGATATCCTTGCAGTGTATGATACCATCAAAGGTGTAAGAGATTATTGCATTAAAGAACAAAAGCCTTATCTCGTTGAATGCATGACCTTCAGGATGCGGGGACATGAGGAAGCGAGCGGAGTAAAATATGTTCCAAAAGAATTGTTTGATCAATGGGAGAAAAAAGATCCTGTAAAATCGTACGAGAATTTTTTAATCACCAAAAGCATTTTATCCGCAAAAGAAATTGGTGAGATCCGAGCTGAACAAAAAGCTTCGATCGATGATGAAGTTCAACGTGGCTTTAACACTTCTGCTGTAACGATTGATTCCAATGTTGAGATTCAGGATGTTTATGCTCCACATGATCCAACATATGATCATGTACAGAATGATGATGGAAAGGAAATGCGATTCATTGATGCGATCAAGAGTGGGTTAATGCAATCCATGCAAAAGCACACAGAACTTGTTTTAATGGGTCAGGATATTGCAGAATATGGAGGTGCATTCAAGATCACCGAAGGTTTTGTTGAACAATTTGGAAAGGACAGGGTTCGCAATACACCTCTGTGCGAAAGTGCGATAGTGGGAACAGCACTCGGATTAAGCCTGGAAGGGATCAAGAGCATGATGGAAATGCAGTTTGCAGATTTTGTAACGGTGGGTTTTAACCAGATTGTAAATAACCTTGCAAAGATTCATTACCGATGGGGACAGAATGCAGATGTTGTTATTCGCATGCCCACAGGTGGTGGTGTTGGTGCTGGCCCTTTTCACTCACAAAGCAATGAAGCATGGTTCTTTCATGTGCCGGGATTAAAAATCGTTTACCCTTCAACACCCGCTGATGCAAAAGGTTTGTTGAATGCAGCCTTTAATGATCCAAATCCTGTTATGTATTTCGAGCATAAAGGATTGTATCGAAGTGTTTCTGGAAAAGTACCGGAAACATATTTTGAAATCCCAATCGGAAAGGCGAGGATTGTACAGGAAGGTTCGGATGTAAGCATTATTACATATGGTGCCGGGGTACACTGGGCAACAAGTATTGCCGATTCATACCAGGAATATTCTATCGACATTCTTGATCTGCGTACACTTTTACCTCTCGATTATGATGCAATTCAAGAGTCTGTCAAACGTACAGGACGTGTATTGATCCTGCATGAGGATACTTTAACAGGTGGTATCGGCGGTGAAATTGCTGCGTGGATTGCAGCCAACTGTTTTGAATGGCTTGATGCTCCCATAACAAGGTGTGCAAGCCTGGATACGCCTGTTCCATTCAATCTCGAACTGGAGAAAAATTTCATGGCCCATTCGCGGCTTAAACAGGAATTCGATTCTCTTATTAATTATTGAAAATTGTTTTGCTACTATTTGACCAGTTGTTTATCTTATCTATCCTTTCCGCACAATTGAAACCTGCTTTTCCCCTCTTTGAAATCGTTGGATTATTAAATTTTAAAAATTAAAACAACGTTTATGGAAGTATTAATTCACAATGATGCGATTGCAAAAGCCAGAAAAAATTTAACCGCATACGCGAAATCACATGATGTTGAGTATGTAACAGAAGATGCCGTTTTTTATAATATGGGAACCGGTGAAGAATACCACGGTCGCGAAGAGATTGGCAACATGCTTCATTACATTTATCACGTTGCATTTGACGCACATGCTGAACCGAGCAATATGGTTGTAACAGAGAACAAAGCTTTGCTGGAAGGCCGTATAAAAGGAACGCATATCGGTGAGTTTGCAGGAATTCCTGCAACAGGAAAACAAATCGATGTTCCTCTTTGTGTTACCTATGATATGGAGGATGGTTTGATTAAAGAAGCACGGATATATTTAATGGGAAATATTTTGATGGAACAATTACAATAAAAGGAATGTTATTCCAAAATAAAAAGCGAGGGGTGTAAAACCACTCGCTTTTTATTTGACACTCGCTGCTACATATTACTCCGCATTTTTTTTCCTGACGCTTTGTTTTTTCCCATACGTTGCTGACCTCCACAACCATTCTACTGGACCAAATTCAAAATAGCGAAGCCATATTGCGCTGAAAATAATTTGTAGAATAAAAACAAACAGGGCAAATAAAGTATAATACACCGGGCCTACCTTTCCCATCATTCCAAAACCAACCCCGGTAAAAACGATTGTTCCAATGATCGATTGAAGTATATAATTGGAAAATGCCATTTTCCCCACTGGCCTGAGTGGCTGAAGTAAGGTGGCTCCAAACTGATTTCTTGCAACCAGGAAGAAAGTTGCCATGTAGCCGATGGAAAGTGGTGCTACCCCAAGTGCATAAAAAATGGTGTTGTATAATCCTTCTTTTTGTAATTGATAATAAGCCTGCCGGTTGCCGAATTCGTGGACCATGATAAAATTCGCGACCAGTCCAATCACCAGCCCTGAGATCGAAAGCGTCCACAATAATTTTTTATTGCTTAATATATTTCTGAATCTGTAGTTCCGCCCAATCAAATAACCAAGCACGAACATGCCCAATACTTTTGAGACACGTGATTGGAAAAACAGATCCGCATAGCGGAACATAATTCCCGAAACATTGATGACAATATTATCCCACCACGATTGATGCTCTACGTAGTTCATATATTCTTCCTGGCTTTTTACGCCTGTCATTTTCGAACCAATAGATTCTCCCTGTTCCCATAAAAAGAAAGACGGAGCTGCGGCATTTGACCATTGCATTTTTAAATAATAAAGCAGGATCGGGGAGAGTAATAATACAATCGATGTGATGAGTAGGGTCCTGTCCCTCCATTTGCGCATCCATATCAAAACAAATCCAATCAAAGCATAAAATGCAACAATATCACCCGACCATATTAATACAAGGTGAGCTAACCCGAGGAGGAACATGATGACCAGGCGACGGCGAATCAATCCAACATTTGTCTTTTCCGGAATGCTCGAGCGTTGTAATTGAAGTGCAATTCCCCATCCGAAAAGAAAACTGAAGATGGAATAAAATTTTCCTTCGATCAGCCAGTGGTGCAGAAATTCCATTTCATCATCAAAGGCTGTAAAAAACTGACCCGTCTTAGGTCCATCGGTAAAATAAAATGTAAAGGCAGCAAGATTTGCAATGAAAATGCCGAGGATGGCAAATCCCCGAAGTGCATCCATGATCCAAATGCGTTGGCCTTCATCAATAGGAGCAATTTTAACTGCTTGCATGTTTTTAATTTATAAATAACTCAACCATTTCTTTTCTGGATGTGCGCGCTTGTACCTGTCATACCACTTGCATGGCAAATACAACAACAACACAACGCTGATCCACACCAGGTAGACAATACCCAGTGAAAACCCAAAGCCTTTCAGTTTAGGTTCAAATGAAATAAATGTTGTTAGTATGAAATCAGAAAAGGTGTGAGGAGTAAATAATGTGGCCAGCATTGCAAGAAGATGTACAACATAAATGTGAATAAGGTAATAGAACATCGGGACTCTTCCATACACTGAAATTTTTTCCTTAAGCCATCCACATGGATTATCAGTAATGCCAAGAAAAATAAGTGCCGGACCAAGTGTGATCAGTAAAAACAAAAGAGAGGGCGGATATTTTGTAACGTTAAAGAAGGACATAATTGAAAAGCTCATCCTGGTTTGTTCCTGCCAGGGAGCAGGATCTCCATAATCATTCATATACCTGAAAATGCCAAAAACAACAATACATGCAACTCCGGTCATCACCAGTATCTTTCTTCTTTGAACTGGTGGATATGAAGCAGTAAAGATTTTACCGACACAATAACCCAACGACATCACTGCGAACCAGGGGACGATTGGATATCCCACTAAAATCGGTTTACCAGCGAATTGGAAAAAATTGAGCTGATGTACCAATGCCCAAAGGAATGATTTGATATTGTCTCCGGGAACTACAATTCCATCGAGAAGATTATGGAGAAAAATAACTGTCAGTGAAATGCCCAACAACCAGTAATGGGGAATGTAAATTAATACAGACAAAATAACCATACTGATCCCAAGCGCCCATATAACCAGAAATTCTAATTGCGGATAAAAATTAAAATACCAGCCGAAATGCGAAACAGTAAATTCAAGGAAAATGAGAAACAACCCCCGTGTAAGTAAAAACCGGGAAGTATATTTTTTTCCTTTTCGTTGCGCCACGAGAAATGCTGACATTCCGGATAGAAACATGAATGTCGGAGCACAGAAATGTGTGATCCACCTGGTCCCAAAAAGAAACACATTGGTTTTTGAAAGGTCGGTCGGTGAAAAAAAGAAGTTATCGTAATGGAAATAATCGCGGACATGATCGAGTGCCATCACGATCATAATAATTCCACGCAGCAGGTCAATCGATTCAACGCGGTATGTAGTTTTCACAGCGGCAATTGTTCCAGATGGTGGCTGGTTCATATATGCGCTGGTTTGAAATCAAAATAACACACTTCACTGATTTTTCCGATTTTATTTAATCCTCATTTTCAATTCATACCCGAATTCTGCCGGTTCGTTACAACTGCCATTTCATTACCTGGTATAACTAAACATATTTGTTGTATAAAATAACTGTCACCCAAAACCAATATTATGTACAGTTTCAGCTCCACGGAATTCCGGTTACCAGTCAGCAATGGCCGCGGACTGTATTTTGTTTCGCCAGAAGATATTATCCGCCTCGAAGCGAAAAGCAATTACACCAATATTCATTTGCGCGATCAAAAAATATTTGTCAGTGCCAAGGTGTTGAAGAATTATGACAGGCAGTTACAACCCTTTGGATTTATCCGCACACACCGTTCCCACCTTGTCAACCGCAGGCATGTGTTATTTGTTGATGAGGGGAATGAAGTTGTGATGAATGATGCTTCGGTGGCGGAAATTTCGCGGAGGAAGAGGAAGCGGGTGTTGAGTGAACTGATGAAATGATCAACAGGCAATTGGCATCTGGCAACATGCATACGTGGCTGAGACAAGATTGTGGTTTAGTCGAAATATTTCACGCAAAGACGCAAAGTGAGCGAAGGTGCAAAGAGGATATGTTTTAATTCAATCTCTATCTCACTACCGATCTAGTATTTTTGCCATTCATTTCAAATGAATTCGAATGGAACAAACTAAACTCGGTATTGGTACCCGACTACAGCATACGCAATTTGGTCCGGGAGTAATCACGGGTGTGCGCTTCGCAACTTACCTGATTACTTTCATCAATCATGGAACGAAAGAGATAGATAAAACAGATTCACATTTGGAAGAAATCATAGCTGAAAATGTTTCCGAAGAAATTGAAACGCATTCAGATGTTGAAAAATCTTTGTTGAAAATTCTGCGACAGTGGGCTGAGATACATGAACGGGTTCCACTTGGTGACCGATGGATTGGAGGAACATTGCTTTTGCAACCTGCAGATAAATCGTTGAAACCAAAAGAACTTCCAATCGATGCTTTCTTTCATAAGATTGTTATGCTACGCGATCGTCTCCGTGTAATGGAACAGCAAATTAACGCACACAAAAAGCTTACGGATGAAGAAAAAGTAAATCTTCAACAATATATCACCCGCATTTATGGATCGCTAACAACTTTCAATGTACTCTTCCGAAACAAAGAACAATGGTTTGTTGGAGACAAATCGGATGATAAATAGTTCTGCGCAAGTCTGTCGTTGGTGTTATCACCAACGACAAATTCTAAAAAGATAACCGCCGTTGTTGGTGTTATTACCAACAACAAATAACCTTTTATTATTCCGCCTCGTCCGCTGCGCGAGACGAGGCGGGGAGTGTCATAATAATTTGAATAATGGTATAAGAGATGCTCAAATTAGTAAATGCTACCAAGATCTTCGCAGAACCGTCTCCCGCAGGGGACGGTGCTGAAAAATTTCCAATTAGTTTTTGTATAAAAGTTTAGTGCTGTTTATAATAACACAAACAGCGGCGAAATCATAAACATTTCTGGTTGGTGATAACACCAAGCAAAACCACCATCAACCAAAACTTCGCGTCTTTGCGTGAAACATCAAAACCCGCGCGGCTCTCGCCGCAACTCACCTTTGACAAAGCGCTGGTGTGATACCTGGATGTATCTCTGCAATTCGTAATCGCTGCTGTTCACAACCCGATCGTATGGAGGTCTGTAAAATGTCATGAACAGATCAAGACTATCGCCATCAAGATTTGTAAGACGGCGAACAATTTGTTTATTAAATCGGTGATCAACATATTTTTCCTTTTCTTCATTGATCAACCGATCCTGGAAGGCCAGTGTTCTTTTATTTTTTCTGAATTGAAATAATGCGATGAGCTGTTCGAGATCAATGCCCGCGCCTGTCGGACCGATATTGGTCATCGTAGCAATATTTGGTTTTTCATAATTGAATATCCTTTCATAATCTCTCCGGTTCTGAATGGAATCTAGCCTGTAATCGCGTGGCTTAAGTCTTATTTCCTTCATCACTGGTATGTGTATCTGCAGGGAAATATCAAACTGGTAAACGTTCTGGATGCGCGCCACAGCAAACTTCATGGTGGGTTTGTTGAGGTAAGAAAACCAGATTGAATCTTTTTCATTTACAACAATCTGGTACATTCCGTCAGCGTCAGTGTACGTTCCTCGTCCTGAGGTGGTCAATACTGAAACTGCTTCAAGCGGGAATAATCTTGAACTGTCATATACGGTACCTCTCACGGTGATCTGTGATCTTACACCGCCTGCAATCAGCATCAATAAAATAAATAAGGAGTACCGAAATTTCAAATCAATATGATTTGCAGCAAGTAACGAAACAAAATGTAAAAGCTATTCTAAAGTGCGGCCAATTGGGTGGCCACCTGCTCAATTACACGAGGATATTCCGCATGTTCCAGTTTATGTATCCTTTCTGCGAGTTTGTCTGAAGTATCACCGGGGAGTACGGGGCAACTGACCTGCGCTATGATATCGCCATTATCATAATGTTCATCCACATAATGAATGGTGATGCCGCTTTCAGGATCTTTCGCATTGATCACAGCTTCATGAACATAATGACCATAAAATCCTTTCCCTCCAAATTTGGGTAGAAGAGCAGGATGGATATTGATAATCTTTCTTTGATATTTTTCGATCAGGGGAAGTGGAACGATCCATAAAAAGCCTGCAAGCACGATCAAATCAATGTTTAATTCAGTTAATTCATTCAGATAGCTGTCGTTGGAATAGAACTTATCCTTTTGCAACATCAGAACAGGAATGTTGAACTCTTCTGCAATTTTTATTACGCCGGCTCCTTTTTTATTGCAAACTATTAGTTCTACTGAAATAAATGGATGATCCTGGAAGTGCTCAATGATCGCTCGTGCATTTGTTCCGGCCCCGGAAGCAAATATGGCCAAACGTACTGAAGCATATTTATTTTCATCGAGGCCTTTAAAAATTTTTTGTGATTCATTGTTCAATGCAACCGGCTCAGGCGAAGCGACTTCTGTTGAAGATGCTGACAAGTTTTTCTTTTTGCCAAACATTCGCCCTGAGATTTTAGGCCAAATCAACGTAACTACAATAATATATATAGGTATGTATGCAAACGGTTGCGTAATGCCCAAAAGAGACATAACATTCTTTCCGAGATAACCGGTAAGGCTTCCTCCGATTGCAAATGTTACCAGGATCAACAGCAGTCTCCCACCGCTCACTTTCCACTTCTTCTGAAGTCTTTCAAACATGAAATAATTTAAAATCTGTGCGCGCAAAAGTGCATCAAAATTGTTGATGAATAGTTGTGGAATGCACATTTCAACAGCTAACGGTTGTGATTGACCGCATCATGACATATGTTAATGCAAACAAAGTTTGTGTTGTTTGAAATCCTCTGAAATGCAGTACTGTAGCGGGTTAAAAATTTTTTTTTCGCTATAGTCATTTGTTAACTTCCTGACTTATTTTTGCCACCGATTGCGGAAATTATCCACATTTTAGATTAATAGTCAGTATGATAGACTGTATTCCCAGATCCAAGAAACTAACTTTCCTACTTTTTTTATTTACCGCTTTCTCATTCAAAAATATTTCAGCTCAAGACGGCAAAACTTTGTTCCAAAGCAATTGCGGAACCTGCCATTCACTGTATAAAAAAGGAGCAGGCCCGGCACTCGCAGGATTTGAATCACGCGGACCATGGGCTGACAGGCAAAAATTATATGATTGGGTACACAATCCTGCAGCTTTTATAGCAACGGATCCATATACGCAGGGGTTGCTTGCAGAATATAAATCGATGATGCTTGCATTTCCCGGACTGACCAATGAGCAGATCGATCAAATTGCAGACTGGATAAATTCTCAACCACCTACACCACCACCGCCTGGTGGACCTGGAGGCGGGGGAATATCAGTAGCACCTGAAACAGGCCCACAAAATGCTGTATTGTTTGGTGTCATTTCTCTTATACTCGCGATCATCGCACTGGTGCTGATGTATGTCAACAGCAACCTGAAGAAAATGTCTGATGACAAAGAAGGCATCCAGCGTCCTGACCCGGTTCCATTCTATCGCAACAAAGTGTATATCGCAATGTTTTCGATTTTCTTTTTTGTTGTTGGTGGTTACTATCTCGCGAAAGGTGCAGTGGGCCTGGGCAGACAAATAGATTATCAACCTGAGCAACCAATATTTTATTCTCATAAAGTTCATGCTGGCATTAACCAGATCAGTTGTCTTTATTGCCATGGCAATGCAATGGAATCAAAACATGCGGCGATTCCTTCTACCAACGTGTGCATGAACTGTCATAAGGCCATTACAACCTATTCAGGTCCGCAACTGTATCGTGAAAACGGAGAACAGGTTGATGGTACATCTGAGCTTGAAAAACTTTTTGAATATGCAGGATTCGATTCTCAAAATCCGAATTCATATGATCCTGCAAAAGCAAAACCAATTCCCTGGACAAAAATTCATAACCTGCCTGACCACGTTTATTTTAATCATGCACAGCACGTTAACGCAGGTAATCAACAATGTCAAACGTGTCATGGAAATATCCAGGAAATGGATGAAGTATTCCAGGCTTCAGAATTGAGCATGGGTTGGTGTGTAAACTGTCACCGCGAAACAAAAGTGAATTTTTTCAACGCAAAGGACAGCAGTGGAAATAAATTCTACAGCATTTATGAGAGGTTTCATAATGATATGAAACATAACCGGATGGATAGTGTAACTGTTAAGGACATCGGTGGACTTG
This sequence comes from uncultured Chitinophagaceae bacterium, assembly GCA_964499155.1. GTDB lineage: Bacteria > Bacteroidota > Bacteroidia > Chitinophagales > Chitinophagaceae > CAZCKF01. The sequence continues at coordinate 1,392 of CAZCKF010000048.1, read as the reverse complement.
AATGCCAGAAATGTCATTATTGATCCGCACTTTTTTAGATCATCGTATACATTGAGCTGATATTTTGCCTGCTTGCAGGCTGGAAACAGATAGAATTAATATGGAAAATAAGTACTGGCAACATTTCGGTGAAGTGAATGACAGTGAGCGTTACAAAGAGCTTGGCAAAGATGAATTTGATGAGCAACTGCCATTTGAAGACCCGAATGCGAAATGGGATGAAACAAAACCCGACAGGCCTGATTTCCTGAAATATGTTGGCTTCAGCACAGCAGCAGCAACTCTTGCTGCCAGTTGTGAAATGCCTGTTCGTAAGGCAATTCCATATGCGAACAAGCCAGGTGAGATTATTCCTGGTGTAGCAAAATATTATGCAACCACATATGTTCAGGACGGTGACGTGATCCCGGTTGTTGCGAAAGTGAGAGATGGAAGACCAATAAAGATTGAAGGCAATGAACTCAGTTTTACCGGAGGTGGTACAACTGCAAGAGCGCAGGCTTCCGTACTTGATCTTTATGATACGTACAGGCTCCCACATCCAAAACAAAAAAAAGGTGACAAGTTTGAAGAAGTACCGACCTATGAACAAATTGACAATTTAGTTGTTCAGGCACTTGGTGCAGTTACAGGTCCTGTTGTATTACTTACGAGCACAATCAATTCCCCTTCAACATTAAATATTATTCAGAGTTTCCTGGGTCGTTTCCCGGGAAGCAGACATGTACAATATGATGCAGTTTCCTATAGCGGAATGCTGTTGGCAAATGAAGCATCAGGCAGAAGCCGTTCACTACCTTCTTATCATTTCGAAAATGCGGATGTCATTGTAAGTCTTGGTGCAGATTTTCTTGCAACATGGTTGAGTCCTGTTGAATATGCAAGACAATATGTTCAGAACAGGAAAATTGATGAGAGCAATCCCCGCATGAGCAAGCACTACCAGTTCGAAAGCTTTATGAGCACAACTGGCGCAAGTGCAGATGAAAGATTTACACACAGGCCTTCAGAAACCGGTGCTGTTGCTCTTGCACTTTTATCAGCACTTGGTGGAAGCGTAACAGCACCATC
>CAZCKF010000048.1:0-311 GCA_964499155.1 uncultured Chitinophagaceae bacterium | reverse complement strand
TGCAGGTAGTTGTCAATGCCATCAACAGCGCGATCGGCGCATATGGCAGTACGATCGATACAGGAAATGCTGTCAATTATAAAAAAGGAATTGACAAAGATCTTTTTGACCTGGTGAACCAAATGGATGCAGGACAGGTTGGTGCTTTATTGGTGTATGGAGCAAATCCTGCTTACGATTATTATGATGCAGAAAAATTCAAAACAGCAATAAGGAAAGTAAGGACGACCATTTCATTCAATGAAAAACTGGATGAAACAAGTGCGCTTTGCAATTTTGTAATTCCAAATCACCATTACCTGGAAAGCTGG
>CAZCKF010000047.1:7378-12279 GCA_964499155.1 uncultured Chitinophagaceae bacterium | reverse complement strand
TGAAGGAAATAGTTTTTTTGAAAATTGCATGAGGCTAGCTGGTGTTTCATTATAAACGATTGCCCCGAAATGTTATTTCGGCTCCTTCATCAAAGTCAGGTTAAATTTACAGAATGAACAATTTTGAGTCGATGTTGCTTGAGAAGCGAGAGTACTTCCATAATCTTGTGGCATTCAATCCATTACAAGACAGAATCCAGCTCTTTGATTTCACAGAGAACAACACAAGTCTTACTCCTTATATATATAATGATACAGAAGCGTTTACAAAATATGTACGGGATGAACTCACACGCACCAATTCCAAGTTTGGAATTGGCGGATATCTCGAGGCCCGCGGAGTGTACAGCAGGAGTGGACAATTTGATGTAGCCGGACAGGATGAACCGAGGAGATTACATCTTGGTATTGATATATGGGGTAAACCACATACTCCTGTCATGGCGCCACTAAATGGAATCGTGCACAGTTTTGCTTTCAATAATAATTTTGGTGATTACGGTGCAACAATTGTTCTGACACACCAGGTAGAACGACAATATTTTTATACGCTCTATGGTCATTTGAGCCTTAACTCAATAAAAAATCTGGATGAGGGGCAATTAGTAAAAGCTGGTGATGTGATTGGTGAGTTTGGAATACCTGCTGAAAATGGAGACTGGCCACCACACGTTCATTTTCAAATAGTCAAGGATATGGACAACTGGAAGGGTGATTATCCAGGTGTTTGTCGAGTTAGTGAAAAAGGTGCATACATTTCCAATTGTCCTGACCCTGATATCATTTTGCAAATGATGCAATATGCTAAAAGTGATTACTGATCACACTACCACATTTACCATTCTTCCTTTTACAAAAACAATTTTTTTGTGTGGTTTTCCTTCGAGCCACTTTTGAATTATTTCGTTATTCAAAACAATTTGTTCCACTTCTGACTGTGGTGCGTCAAGTTGAATGTGAATAGTGGTTCTTAATTTTCCATTAACTGAAATGGGATACTCCTTTGTGTTTTCAACAAGGTATTTTTCTTCCACTGCAGGATATGATGCATTCAAAACTGAACCATCATTTCCCATCTGAATCCATAATTCTTCACTGATATGCGGAGCATAGGGAGCAAGCATAATGAGTAATGGCTTTAATACCTCCCTCTTATGTGATTTGAGTTCTGTCAGCTCGTTTACACAAATCATGAATGCGCTGACTGCTGTATTAAAACTGAATCTCTCCGTATCGTCCTGAATTTTTTTCAAAGCAGTATGTACAACTTTTAATTCAGCATCGGTTGCTTTGTCATCATTCCACAACGAACGATTTTCATCATAATATAAACGCCATAATTTTTTTAAAAACCTGTGTACTCCCTCAATTCCTTTTATGTCCCATGGTTTTGATGCTTCAAGAGGACCAAGAAACATTTCATACATGCGAAAAGTATCAGCACCATATTTTTCAACCACCTGGTCGGGGTTGATAACATTAAAATAGGATTTTGACATTTTCTCTATGGCTGCACCACATATGTATTTTCCATTTTCCAATTCAAATTCAGCATCTGCAAAATCAGGTTTCCATTTTTTAAATCCGTTCATATCCAATTCCAATCCATCCACGAGTGTTACATCTACATGCATCGGGCTTACATCGTATTTATTTCGCAGGCCATATGATACAAATTTGTTTGTATTCTTTATCCTGTATACAAAGCGGGAGTCACCTGTGATCTTTCCCTGGTTAATGAGTTTACGAAAAGGCTCATCGAAATTCAGGTACCCGAGGTCATGAAGAATTTTTACCCATAAGCGCGAATAGAGCAAATGCGCAACTGCATGTTCTGATCCTCCAATATATACATCAACCTGGTTCCAGTAATCAAGACCTTTTTTATCTGCAAATTTTTCCCTGTTGTGAGGATCAGTGTAACGCAAAAAATACCAGGCTGCACCAGCATGCGTGGGCATTGTGTTGGTATCGCGCTTTTCTTTTTCAGAAATGTTTACCCAGTTCACTGCGTTAGCAAGAGGTCCTTCGCCTGACCCAGAAGATTTGAATTCATTTAATGGGGGCAATTCCAATGGAAGATCATTTTCATTCATTGAATAAGGAACATCATCACGAAATACTATTGGAAATGGTTCACCCCAGTATCGTTGTCGGCTCCAGCCAGCGTCACGCATTTTGTAATTAACCTGCCTTTTTCCAATGCCCTCATTTTCCAATTTCTGGATTACAATCTCAATTGCTTCCCTCATTACAACTCCATTAAGAAAATCACTATTCTGCAGTGTTGCATCCTTTGTTGGATTGGCTTCAACGCCGTTGTAATGATCACCAATAATATTTGTAATGGTAAGGTTGAAGTGCTTAGCAAACTTGTGATCTCTTTCATCACCGGATGGAACACCCATGATCGCACCAGTTCCATAACCTGCTAAGACATATTCAGAGATCCAGATGGGAATGGGTTTTTTATTGAAAGGATGCAATGCATAAGCCCCTGTAAATGCACCCGTGATTTTTTTCACCTCAGCCATTCTCTCCACTTCAGACCTGCTTTGTACATACTCGAGGTATTTGTCTATTGCAGGTCGCTGATCAGAAGTTGTGATTTTTTTTACCAGCTCATGCTCTGGAGCAATCACCATAAAATCAACTCCGAATATGGTGTCAGGGCGCGTGGTGAAAACAGGAAGTTTTTCAGTATGATCTTTTATTTCAAAATCAATTTCTGCTCCATAACTTTTCCCGATCCAGTTGCGTTGAATTTCTTTCATTGATTCACTAAAATCAACTTCATCCAGTCCCTTCAAAAGTCTTTCTGCATATTCAGTGATACGCAAACTCCACTGCCGCATCTTTCGTTTTACAACTGGGAATCCGCCTCGATAACTCAGGCCATTAATTACTTCATCATTGGCCAATACAGTGCCCAACGCTTCGCACCAGTTAACATCCGTATATGCCAGGTAAGCAAGCCTGTATTCCATTAAAACAAGCTGCTTCGTTTTTTCATCAAAACTTTTCCATTCTCCCGCATCGAAAAAAACTTTTGTAGAACCGGGAAGTGTTGATTTAGGATTGGGAAGAGGAATATTTTTGTTTCCTTCTTTTTCGAAAATTGCTATTAATTCAGAAATACGTTTTGCTTTTTGTTCTTTTTTGTTGAACCAACTGTCGAAGATTTGCAGGAAAATCCATTGGGTCCATTTGTAATATTCGGGATCGCAGGTCCTCACTTCACGGCTCCAGTCATAACTAAAACCAATATTATCCAGTTGCTTTCTGAATGTTGAAATATTGTTTTCTGTGGAAACAGCGGGATGCACCCCATGATCGATGGCGTATTGCTCTGCCGGAAGTCCAAAAGCATCAAATCCCATCGGATGCAGAACATTATAACCTTTCAGTCTTTTGTAGCGTGCATAAATATCGCTCGCGATATATCCAAGTGGATGTCCAACATGCAAACCAGCTCCACTGGGATAAGGAAACATATCAAGCACATAACATTTCGGCCTGGCATCATCGTTAGATACATGGTAAATCTTATCGGCCTCCCATTTTTTCTGCCATTTTTTTTCTATTTCACGAAACCTGTATTCCATTCAGACATTCAATTTTTTTTGCACTGCAATTAATCGCAGCAGCAGCACCTTTCTTATCCGTTAAAGGATGAGGGGAAATAATTATGCATCCCTTTCAACCATGGATGAAAATATCGCATGAACAGGATCGCTTTTCATCAGAATCTTAAAGAACACATAAAAAACTGTTCTTTTTCTGTCCATGTGCAGCCACTGGCAATATAATGGCCATGCAATCGTTTCAGAAGTGCAAAAATAGGCTTATGAAGAGTTGATTCCTTTATTTTTGCGGCACCCATAAATTCTAAATATCCGCTCATGGCTCAATTCGGCAAAGGTTCTCTAAAGCGAGGTAAACCATCTTATTTCATGGCCATCCTGGGTGTGACCCTTGTACTCTGCCTGCTTGGCATTATCGGCCTGATCACGATCAATTCAAATAAGCTGATACAACGATTTAAGGAGAGTGTGCAGGTGCATGTGTTCCTCAAACCGAACATTGCCGATTCTTCTCGTTTGCAACTTGAAAATTATATTCGCAATAAGCCCTATGCCAACAGTGTAAGATATACTGACAAAGACAAGGCAAAGGAAGAATGGCTGAAAACAGGTGGCGAAGATTTTTCTGAATTTTTTGACTACAGCCTTTTGCCAACAAGTATTGATTTTACGCTGAAAGCGCAATACATGGATTCAACCCAGTTGATCGCTATTAAAAATGATCTTGCCACACATCCGATCGTTGATGAAGTAAGATACCCAACCGCTGTAGTTGGAAAAATGCAGAGCAATTTCCAGATGATCAGTTTAATTCTCGGCATTGTTGCAATCATTATTGCTGTTCTTGTAATCATCCTCATTGACAATACCATCCGCCTGGCCATGTTCAGCAACCGTTTTCTTATTAAAACAATGCAGATGGTGGGTGCAACCCGATGGTTCATTGCAAAACCACTCAACATCCGCGCAGTAATTAACGGAGCCATCAGCGGTGTAATCGCTACCATTGCCGTGTACGGGCTACTCCTTATTGCTGAAGGATTCTACGAAGGCTTCCGCGTTTTGCATGATACTAAAATGCTTATTTACCTGGGACTTGTCCTGATATTGCTTGGGATAACGATCACGGTGTTTAGTACGCACCGGAGTGTGGTGAAGTATTTGAGAATGAAACTGGACGAACTATACTAGTTTGAAGGTCCAGGATACCCGTCCGACTGGCGTCAGCCGGGCGGGCAAGGTCCAAGGTCCAGGAAAGTAAGAAGTAAAAAAGCTCGAAGAAAGTTTAAAGGTTAGGTAGAAAGATACCTAACACGA
>CAZCKF010000047.1:5802-7352 GCA_964499155.1 uncultured Chitinophagaceae bacterium | reverse complement strand
TTTGATACTTTAAGAATTATTGAGCTAAATATTTTTCTTAATTGATCTGCTTCGTCGATCAATAGATTTTTTTCATTGTCAAGTTCATCGGAATTTGTAATGATCAAACCCAACCAATAACCAGATTCTTTAGCTTCCTTTCGAACAACTTTCAATTTCATCTTTTCATCCTTCTCCCCAAGATTTTCTAAAGATTCCATGTAGTTAGCTCCAATTGAACCACTGCAACGAATCAATTGTCTTATATCCTCATTCATCAATGGGTTCTTTATTTTTTGACAGAATGCACGCACATTCTTTGCAAAAACAGAAGTCCTTTTTTCTAATTCTAATGACATATTCTAAATTATTCTGGATTGATCATTAATCCATGGTGTTTTGTCGAGCTTAAGAGCGTTTTTTTCTTTGCTGTTTGTGGTTTTTAACTCCTGACAATATGGAAGCTGCTGCAGCTTGTGACCTTGCTTCTTAACTTTCTTTCTTCCTTCTTATACCTTGCTTGCATCTTAATCCTTATTACTTTCCTGGACCTCGGACCCTGTATCTTGGACCTTGCACGTAAGTGCTTATATCCTCATTCATCAATGGGTTCTTTATTTTTTGACAGAATGCGCGCACATTCTTTGCAAAAACAGAAGTCCTTTTTTCTAATTCTAATGACATATTCTAAATTATTCTGGATTGATCATTAATCCATGGTGTTTTGTCGAGCTTAAGAGCGTTTTTTTCTTTGCTGTTTGTGGTTTTTAACCCCTGACAATATGGGAGCTGCTGCAGCTTGTGACCTTGATTCTTAACTTTCTTCCTTCCTTATTATACCTTGCTTGTATCCTAATCCATATTACTTTCCTGGACCTCGGACCCTGTATCTTGGACCTTGCACTGTTTGTGCTTATATTGCAGCGCTCAAAATCATTTGATGGCAAAGAAGACAACAACTCCCGCAAAAACTGCCCAGGTAAAAACAGTCAGAACCTCAGGTGGTCCATTATTTACCCGTGAAAATTACATCTGGATGCTTGGTGGTGCAATCGTTATGTTGTTGGGTGTGATCCTGATGGCGGGTGGTAAAAGTGATGACCCGAATGTTTTTAATAAAGATGAAGTGTATTCTACAACAAGGATCACCATTGCTCCGATACTGATTATACTTGGACTGGTGATTGAAGTTTTTGCAATCTTTCGCAAGCCAAGAGGTTAATGCATGAACATTATTGAAGCGATCATTATCGCCATTGTGGAAGGAATTACGGAATTCATTCCCGTATCATCCACTGGTCATATGATTATCGCAAGCACATTACTTGGGATACATAAAGAAGATTTTACCAAATTATTTACAGTAGCCATTCAACTCGGCGCCATCCTCGCTGTTGTAATTCTTTATTGGAAAAAATTTATTCAATTTCAGCGATGGCAGTTTTATGCAAAACTTCTAATTGGCGTATCTCCTGCATTATTATTAGGCGCTCTTTTCGCTGACCAGGTGGACCAGATGCTGGACAGTCCATTGACCGTTGCCCTTGCAATGGTGGCCGGAGGTGTTATTT
>CAZCKF010000047.1:0-5792 GCA_964499155.1 uncultured Chitinophagaceae bacterium | reverse complement strand
ACAAATGGTTTAATAAACCCGTATCAAAATCAGAAGAAGAAATTTCATTTCTTCAGTCATTCATTATCGGATGCTGGCAAGTGATATCAATGATTCCAGGTGTAAGCCGGAGTGCTGCAACAATCATTGGGGGAATGCAGCAGAGACTTACAAGAAATGTCGCCGCAGAGTTTTCTTTCTTCCTTGCTGTGCCAACCATGTTTGCTGCAACAGCGCATTCACTTTTTCTGAAAGAATGGAACCAGGAAGGTGTTGAGAAAAAAGGTTATGAGATCATTCTTGAATCACAGCAAAACATAATTGCATTTATTACCGGCAATGTGGTTGCCTTCATTGTTGCCATTCTCGCCATTCGTTTTTTTATTGGATACCTGAAAAAATCCGGGTTCAGAATTTTTGGAATATACAGGATCATTGCAGGAATTATCCTTCTCATCCTGATGCTTGCAGGTGTTATCCCACAGTGATTGCTTAATTTCAGAAAGCAAACCACCACATATGCAGACTGCTCCCAAAAAAGTTGTGAATGCCTGGGCAATGTATGATTGGGCCAATTCAGCTTACAATCTAGTTATTACCTCAACGATTTTCCCTGCGTATTTTCTTGCGGTCACAGGTGATGGAAATGCGGAAACAAAGGCTGACAAAGTAAAATTTCTCGGGAGGGAGTTTGTAAACAGTTCCCTGAATGAATACGCACTTGCATTTTCATTTTTAATTGTTGCGCTTATTTCACCACTGCTTTCATCCATTGCAGATTATAAGGGCAACAAGAAAAAATTCCTTGGATTCTTTCTTACGATGGGAAGTCTTTCATGTTGTGCCCTGTTTTTCTTCGAAGGCACGTCAACGCTCGCAATAGGAATTGCAGGAATGGTGATTGCCTGTATTGGATACTGGGCAAGCCTTGTTTTTTATAATTCCTACCTCCCGGAAATTGCCAGCATCGAAGACAGGGACAGGATCAGTGCAAAAGGATTTGCTTATGGATATGTGGGAAGTGTAATTCTTCAACTTGTATGTTTTGTTTTTGTAATCAAATATGACTGGTTTGGTATAACGGAAGCCTTTGGGTCACGACTTTCATTTGTTCTTGTTGGGATCTGGTGGTTTGCTTTCGGCATGTGGGCGCTTGGCAGGTTGCCAAAACCGCGTGCAGCCGGAACTGGTGACAACCGGAATATAATCACAAAAGGATACCAGGAACTACATAAGGTTTGGAAACAATTAACGCACATGAAAACGCTGAAAAGATATTTACTGTCTTTTTTCTTTTTCAATATGGGTGTGCAAACCGTAATGCTGGCTTCAGCTCTTTACGCAAAAGAGGAATTACAAATCCCAACCGATAATTTGATCCTAGCCATCCTGCTGATACAATTAATTGCAATTCCAGGTGCATTTGCCATGTCAGCATTGTCTAAAAGGATTGGCAATATAAAAGCATTGATGGTTTGCGTGATCATCTGGATACTCATTTGCATCGCCGCTTATTATGTACCTGCCGGGGGCATCAATGAATTTTATATGCTTGCAGCATCCATTGGTTTGATCATGGGTGGTATACAGGCCTTGAGCCGATCCACATACGCGAAACTGATGCCGGAGACTGTGGACACAGCTTCCTTTTTCAGTTTTTATGATGTATCCGAGAAAATTGCTGCGGTGATCGGTATGCTGAGTTTTGGCTTACTGATCGAATACACCCATTCACAAAGAGCATCTGTACTTGCCCTGATGGTTTATTTCATTATTGGCTTCCTGCTTTTGTTGTATGTCCAGTCTGCGGTCCGTAGTGAGAAGACTGAGGCACGCGTGAAATCGTTTTGATGATCTCTTTGTGTACAACCTGTTTTTGAACCGGAATTTCATTGTTATCGTAAATAAATGACATCTTAACTACAACATCATAATCATTTGACACATTCTGGCCATCACCTCTTGCTGTCATTAAATAAATATAACCGCGTCCCTGGCTGTACCTGTCATCGAAAACTTCTTCGTAATCGAAAGAAATAACAAGAACTTTCACACCGTTGATTGTTTCCACTTTCGGCGCAATCACTTTTTTGCTGATCTTGCCTGTTTCCATGTAATACAATTCTTCGGTAGTTAATGTTGATGCGTATTTTCTTAAATCAACATTTCCTTTGCTGTCAACACAGTTTGTTTTCATCGATGGATCATAGTCCACTTCATATGTAGTGAACAATCCTCCATCATCGCTCACAAATGTGCCTGCAGAATCAACATAAAAAATTGCGGGAATGCTGAATTTGAAATACTGCAATCTGAAAAGAGGATCCAGGATCTGAAAAGTCTGAGCTGATTTGATCCATGTCTGGCCTTGCGCAAACATGCAACCACACAACAACATGATCAAAATGAGTAGGTGCTTTTTCATAGGTTTTTGGATTAAAATCTATCTCAATTTAATACCTACCTTGCACAGATTCAATCGTAAAAAGCATGAGGTTATATACGATAAATACAGGGTATTTTAAGCTTGATGGAGGGGCTATGTTTGGCGTTGTTCCGAAGAGTATCTGGCACAAAATAAATCCTTCTGACAGCAATAATATGTGCAACTGGGCCATGAGAAGTTTATTGATCGAAGACAATGGACGATTGATATTGATTGACAATGGAATCGGTGATAAGCAGGATGAAAAATTCTTCAGTTATTACTATTTATACGGAAATGATACGCTGGAAAGTTCGCTGTCTAAACATGGATTTACAGCATCAGATATTACCGATGTTATTTTAACCCATTTACATTTTGATCATTGCGGAGGAAGTATAAAAAGGTCGGGCGACAAACTAATTCCTGCATTTTCCAATGCAACATACTGGTCAACGAGCAAACATTGGGAATGGGCAGTGAATCCAAATGCTCGCGAAAAGGCTTCTTTTTTAAAAGAGAATATTTTACCGATTCAACAAAGCGGACAATTGAAATTTGTTGAAGAACCAGCAATGAATAATGGTCGATTGCAGTCTGTTTCTTTTAGTTCTTCTATCGATATACGTTTTGTACATGGGCATACGCAAAGCATGATGCTGCCACAAATACGTTATAAGGATAAAACCATTGTATACATGGCTGATCTTCTTCCATCGCAGGGACATATTCCACTTGCATACGTGATGGCATATGATATGTTTCCGCTGACCACGTTAAATGAAAAAAAATCCTTTCTGGAAGAAGCGGTTTCGAATGATTATATCCTCTTTTTCGAACATGATCATGCCATCGAATGCTGCAATCTTGAAAAAACAGAAAAGGGAATCCGTGCAGGTAGCAATTTTATGCTCAAAGAAATTTAATTGCCGCGGACTTTCACGAGAGAAGTGAGCGGATAACGAAGATTGCGATGTCCCATCATATCAATTTTTACACTACCCACTGTAATTGGACTTTCTACGCGCAATGGTAAATGATTGGCATCATCGCTAACCCAAACGGTCATTTTTTCTCCACCTTCAAAAATGGTCCCCTTGATCAATAAGGGCTTGAATTTAATAGCGCGGAACCGCCCGTATTTTGTTTTGATGGTTTCTTTGCCGAGGTACTTGATATACATGTTATGCACCTCATTGTCGATGAACATCGAATAGTGAATCCTGTCGTTCTTTTTGTATTTATTGAAGTCGATATTCCTTGCATAGTAAACAGAGCTTACAACATCCTGGATGCAATCAGGAACTTTGAAAACTCCATCTTTTGTAACTGCTGTATTAGCAGTGTGATTGAAACTTACAGTTTCGTATTTTTTATAATCATCTTCCTGCACATTACGGATAAATTTCAGGGGTTGCATCGTTGCAGTATCGATGTATGTTTCATACCGATCCTTAATATTAAACGCCCAACTGTACGATTCATTTGACCTTCCATCACCAACAATATGATAAACCGGCCGACCATTCATTCGCTCAAGTGTGTTTGTAAATACTGCTTTCCCTGCATTTACATAGATGCCGGCAAGCGTATAATAAACAGTAAATGTCACCTCTTCTCCCACTTTGAATGCTGTGTTCCGGATACCACAACTTTCCTGTACAATACTGCCATAATCATCATTACCCTCGCTTCCGCTAAAGGAAAACATGACCAGAGCAGCCACAACCAGCACCAAAGATTTAAGACGTTTCATTTTGTCTTTTAAAGATTTTCACTCGCAAAATTAATAGACTTCCAATCACGGAGGGAATTACCAGGTTAATAAGCCATATTGTTGACGTTGTCAGGCTGATCCCTACCTGGTTTTTTGTAAGTAACCCGATAATTGCAAGGCTGACAGCATTACGCTGGAACAACTCGATCAGCGCAATATTAGGCAACACCGCCATGATCAGAAAAGTCACACTTACAGACCAAAATACCTGCCACCAGTTTAAATCGACACCAAAAAGGTTGAATAACAGGTAATACTGTAAGATAAAAACCACATATCGAACAGCAGATAAAGACAGCAGACTCCATAGTATAGTTGCATCCAATTGCTGTATTGCGGTGAAGATGTGCCTGTATTTTGCCAATGCAGGAATGCTTCCAATCCACCTGAAGAGGATGGAAAGCCTAAAATAAAAGAGTGTTAAAATTACCAGGGCAATGATGGTTCCGCCAATCAATACATTTTCCCAAAATGCAGGAATGAGTGTACGGCGGGGCTCACCTGCAATAAGGAAGATGCCGAACCATCCAAAGAACAACGTTGTAATGAGCTGGCTCATGCTGCAGATAATTGTAAGCGCTGCAGTGCTTACCCGGTTACCCTCCTTCATGTAAAGAACACGACCGAAATACTCACCCATCCGGTTGATGGTGCTGATAGAAAATGAAACACCCGATAAAACCGCTTTGAAGGCAGTCAAAAAACTGACGGGTTGAATTCCTTTCACTGCGATTTTCCATTTGACTGTCTCAAGACCCCAGTTGATGACCATCAATATTGCACACAATAAAAGGTTGAACCCTTTTGTACTGGCCAGTGAATTTTTAATTTCAGAAAGAGATTGAGATAAATTGGGTTGATTTTTTATCTGGGTGTAAATAGAAAATGACAACCAGATAAAGAGTACCGGACCAAGGAAGTAATTGAGAAAGATTTTAATATTTTTGTTCAACCTCATCCCGCATAAAAATACCTTATTGCAATCCACTCCGAAAATAATCCTTGGCATTGATCCGGGAACCCTTGTTATGGGATACAGTGTTATATCCATTTCAAACAATGTGATCACTGTTAAAGACATGGATATTCTTCGACTTTCCCCGAAGCAGGACAATTATGAAAGGCTCAGGATCATTCATGATAAGGTTTGTTTGTTGGTTTCTTCTTATCAACCAAATGAATTTGCGATCGAAGCACCGTTTTTTGGAAAAAATGTGCAAAGCATGCTTAAACTCGGCCGGGCACAGGGTGTTGCTATTGCGGCAGCCATGGCTGCAGGAATTCCGGTCACAGAATATTCTCCTAAAAAAGTAAAACAATCAATCACAGGGAATGGCAATGCAGACAAGGAACAGATCTGGAAAATGCTCAAGACAATGCTTCTTGTCGAAGACCGCCCACAATATCTTGATGCATCAGATGCACTCGCAGTTGCCGTATGTCACCATTACCAATGCAATCCCTTGATGCCAACTGCAGATAAGAAAAAAGCGAAGAGCTGGACGCAGTTTGTGTTGCGTAATCCAGGAAGAGTGCGGCTGTAATTTGTAAGAGGCAAATATTCGTGTGAAAAGTGAAAGGTGAAAAGTGAACCTATGTTCGGAACTTCAA
>CAZCKF010000046.1:0-12384 GCA_964499155.1 uncultured Chitinophagaceae bacterium | reverse complement strand
ATCATCGGTCTGAGAAAATGCGGTAGTGGAAAATAAAATTGTTGCGAAAAGGAAAAATTTCTTCATAAAGGAGATTGCGCTGATTAAGGTTTGAGTATCGCAAATGTAGTGGAGAGATTACACGGATTAAGCCGCATTCCACGGATTAACATCTTTTTTAGGTAAGCTCTACGCTGTAAGCTGTAAGCTATAAGCTGTTTGTAAGTGAAATTTACATCCAAAATACTAATGAGAATTCTGTGGTAAATATGGTTTTACAATCACATGTACTCATTTGTGGACCCTGCTGGGCTCGAACCAGCGACCCTCTGATTATGAGTCAGATGCTCTAACCGGCTGAGCTAAGGGTCCTCCGCCGAGCGGAATGCGGCAAAAGTAATTATTTCCTGTGGTTACCTACTCGCGGGACAACAAGAAACCAGAAACCAGAAACAAGAAACCTCTCTACAACCCCTAAACCCCAATCAATGTGGTAAACAACCTCTTCACAACCAGGCTTAAGAAATTAGAAATTCGAAATGTCAGCCTTCTTTACAGCCCAAATAGTTCAAAACTGTGAACACTGTTTCTTCGACGCTGCCATTTTGCTATTAACAAATCACTCGCACGCTATTTGATACCTTTATCTCATGGGAACGATCCTGATTTACCTTCTTATTGGTTTCATCCTGTACAACCTCATTTTTAAATTCATCATTCCGATTTACAGGACCACAACTCGCCTCAAGCGCGGTTTTCGCGAAATGCAGGAAAAGATCAATGCGCAATACAACGCGCAGAATGCTAATCAGCAAAATCCGAAAGAACAGCAGAAGACGACGAAGGGGGATTATATCGATTTTGAGGAGATTAAAGAATAGCAAAAGAGCTGATCGCTTCACGCTTCACGTTACATGCTGTCGCTCCTGAATTTGAGCATTTAGTATATATAGTTTGTACGGGTATACACTTCATTCCATCTATTGAACTATTATAAATGGATAAAACACAAAACTTCCGTAATGTGCGTGAAGCGAGAAGCGTGCAGCGTGAAACGTTTAGCATGCATCAATCAGTCAACCCTTTTCAAACTTTCCCCAAATCACCTTACAGCTTACAGCTTATAGCTTATAGCTCTTCCCTAATTTTAATGCATGTTAGAACGTAAAGGGAATATCGACAAGGAAAGAGCCATTCTGGTAGGATTAGTCCACAAAGAACAAACCGAACCACAGGTACAGGAATATCTTGATGAATTAAGTTTTCTTGCAGAAACTGCTGGTGCAGTGCCTGTAAAAAGATTTGTACAAAAGCTTACGCACCCGGACAGCAAAACCTTTATCGGGAAAGGAAAATTGGAAGAGATCAAACAATACATCCAGGGAAAAAAAATCCGTGTCGCCATTTTTGATGATGAATTAAGTGGTTCGCAGATCACCAATATTGAGAAAGCACTTGAAGTAAAAACAATTGACAGGTCAGATCTGATTCTTGACATATTTGCACGTCGTGCAAAAACAGCGCAGGCAAAAGCACAGGTTGAGCTTGCGCAGTACCAATATATTTTACCCCGATTGCGCGGTATGTGGAAACACCTTGAACGACTTGGAGGTGGTATTGGAACAAGAGGTCCGGGTGAAACGGAAATTGAAACAGACCGTCGAATTGTGCGAGATAAAATATCGCTGTTGCGCAAACGACTTGCCACAATTGACAAGCAGGCATTCACCCAAAGAAAGGATCGTGGTGAATTCATCCGCGTTGCATTGGTTGGATATACCAATGTCGGTAAATCAACGCTGATGAATTTACTCAGTAAATCAAAAGTCTTTGCTGAAAACAAATTGTTTGCAACTCTCGATACAACAACACGAAAAGTTGTATTTGAACAAACACCATTTCTTTTAAGCGACACTGTTGGATTTATCAGAAAACTTCCGCATCACCTCGTTGAAAGTTTTAAAAGCACGCTTGATGAAGTGCGTGAAGCAGATATTCTTTTGCATGTTGTCGATATTTCGCACATAGGTTATGAAGAACAAATGGGAATTGTTATTAAAACACTCCAGGAAATAAAAGCGTTTGACAAACCCATCATCACCATTTTCAACAAAATGGATCTATACGAAGAACGCACCTTCGACGAATGGCTTGAAGAGCCCACAAAAAATGAAATTCTTATAGATCTGAAAGAACGTTGGGAGCGCGAAACCCATGGGAATGTTGTTTTTGTTTCTGCAACTGAAAAAAGAAACATCGATGAACTCAGATCGCGTATTTTAACTAAGGTGAAACAATTGTACGAGGAGAGATACCCTTATAAAACGCAATATTATTAAAGCCTTCAGGCCTCAAGAAAGAATCTGAAAAAAGTTTCAATTAATACAAATAAACAATTATCTATCTTCTCAGAGTCTTCGACCTTCCATAAAACAATGCTAAGTCTTCCAAACTTTCCGAAATCAGCTTACAGCTTATAGCTTATAGCAAAAGCTATTGTAAAATCATGTGGCATAAAGTTTCAGATTCCGAACAACAACTCTTCTTCCAATCAAACAACATCGCGGTTGCTGAGGTCAATGGAAAAAAGATTTGCATTGGCAAAACTGCAGAAGGCCTTTTTGCCTTTGCTTATAAATGCCCGCATGCATCGGGTATTCTTGCAGATGGTTACATTGATCCACTTGGAAATGTCGTCTGCCCCATTCACCGGTACAAATTCAGTATGAAAAATGGGAGAAATGTTTCAGGCGAGGGATATTATTTAAAGCACTGGAAAATTGAAAAGAGAGGAGAGGAAGTGTGGGTCGAAATGGAGGAATCTTCTTTTTTTGGGTGGATTTGAAAAGTCATCTCGCAAAGACGCAAAGTGAGCAAAGGCGCCAAGTTTTTTAGTCTAAAATCGAAAATACATTCCTGGGTAATTCTCTATTTAAAATGTTATTACAAATAGCACGAGCACCTTTGCGTCTTTGCGAGAAATCAAAATCCGTCAAGAACCGAATCACCCTCCGTAAAAACCCTGTTGCATTTCTCCACTATTTCTCCTAATATTAAATGTCTCTTTGAAAACAATGCCCTATCACCATTAAACACTGCTTATGAAAAGGGTATTTTGTTTTGCAACAATTGTTTTAATTAATTGCTTACTAATTACAGCGTGCAATAATTCTGCTGAAAATACCGCGGGGAAGAATGATACAACCGATAATACAAACACAACGGTGGATACGGTTACAAATCATGTAGACACCACTAGGACTGGAGATGATCCGTTTTTAATAGATACTACTGCAACATCCGATGAACTGCGCGTGCTGGCAGACAGTTTTCGCATGAACAGCCGGCTAAGACATTACCTGGATCCAAAAACTGCAAGGCCTATAAATATCAGGGTTGACGCAGTTACGGGTGTCAAGAGACGGCAAGACGGAGAATACGTTGGCATGTATGTCGATAAAAGAACTGGTTGGGCTTATAACCAAGACGGCGAACAAATTGCAAGAACAAAAATGGAAAATGGAAGGTTATTGTTTGAAAAAAACAACCAGTGGGTTACATTCCCGCAAAAGTTCCCGGCAGCAAACGATCTGCCTTCCAAACGACGTTCAGGGATACTTGGTTACTCTTTTTTTAAACACATGAAGCGGCATGAAACACGAAGCATACATGCATATGTGCTTTTGAAAAATGCGGAAAGTGAAGCGCTGGATGAAATTGCTGAAGTAACAAATGAAGTATTGACTGAATTAAAACAAATCAATCAGTCAACTGTTGCGCGCAGGAAAAATGATACAACAAGTTTATACACGCAAAATATTTCTCTGTACAATTATTTAGAGATTACATTGATTGATCCAGCAGCAGATTTTGACGTTCGACAGGTGCACGATTCAAGCAGGCAGCGAATCGATACGCTTTCAGAAGGAAATAACTGGGAGTGGGCTGTTACGCCCAAAACAGATAAGAAAAATGCAACATTGATTTTAAAAGTTGTTGCAGAAAAATCTGATGGCTCCCGCGACCGGTTCGAAAGCCGGAATATCCCGATCAACATCAGTCTTGATAACAATTTCACCCGCCGTGTCTGGGCATGGTTAATGGATAACCCAGAGAAATTACTTGTGCTGATATTGATTCCGTTGGTGGCGTTTTTTGGGAAAAGGTTTTTGGATAGGAGGAAGGAGGAGAAGAAAGCATAAGCCATACGCTACATGCTGTACGCTACAAGCTGGACTGTCAATTGCTACGCATCAGCATACGATTCCAATGGGCAAATTCGAACATTCATTTCAACAAACTTTTCGTTGAATATCGAATAGTAATTACTGTTATCTATTCAACGTTCAACTATTAAACCTGTACGAAAATTTTTAATAATCAAAGTTGTACAGACCACGCGTAGCTCGAAGCTCACAGCTCGCAGCTGCCTCTCTAATTATCTTTCGGATTATAGGATATCATCCATTGCACTCCATACTTATCCGTACACATTCCAAAATAATCTCCCCATACCTGATCACTCATCGGCACCATTACGAATCCACCTGCAGATAATCCATTAAAAAATTTATCTGCTTCCTGTTTGCTTTCACAGCTTACGAGAATATGATGATTATTTCCTTTCTCAATTGTTTGACCCAGTGATTCAAGCGCATCTGTTGCCATCAGCATTTGCTTTCCCATCGGAAGCGCGATGTGCATGATCTTATTTCTATCCTGTTCCGGCACTTTCTCCACATCAGGCATATCCTTGAATCGTATGATGGTTAATTCTCCTCCGAAAACGGATTTGTAAAAATTGAATGCTTCTTCTGTGTTGCCGGGGAAGTTGATATATGGATGAACCGACTTCATATTTTTGATTTTGGGTTTTTGATTTTTGATCTCCTTTAGGTCGAAGATTCATTATTGTTTGCCACACCGAGCTTGCCGAAGAATGCTACACCAAGCTTGCCGAAGACTGTCAAACCGAGCTTGACGATGAATGTCAAACCGAGCTTGTCGAGGAATGTCAAACCGAGCTTGTCGAGGTTCACGCAAAGACGCTAAGTGAGCAAAGACGCAAAGAGTTTTTAATAATTTTTTGGAATAGCTTTTCGTTTTTGAAAACATAATTAATAATTTAAAAGAATACATCATCGATACATATCCGTTAATTACACAAAGCTGATGCGCAGCTATTTCGAAAAGCCTCGCCCTTTGCCCCTCGCCTCTCAACATAACTCGATATGTAGTACCCTACCTAATTCTCCTCCGCCATTCTCTTCAACACCTGCAAAGCCTTATCCCACTTCTCCGACATCATATCATAATACTCCTCCGTCATATCTGACGAAATATCCAGGCGTGTGGCATTGCCTTGTTGAGATAAGTGATACTCTTCACGTGTGCCTGCAAACTCTTTTAATTCTTCTCCATCCTTATTAATCTTTCCCTGGCTTACCATGGCGTCAAATTCAATAACGATTGCTTTGCCTGGTGTGTTTTCAATGATCTTTCCGGCAATACCATTTCCTTCACCATCTTTAAACATTACATCACTCCCCTGTTTCCAATCCGTATCTGCATATGCACCTGGATTGAATTCTGCATACCATTCACGTGTTGCAGAGTCATCGATGAGGAGACGATAGACTTTCTCTTTTGGCGCATTGATGTCGATGGATTTCTTGATAGTTTTAATCATAACCAAAATTTTTATATTTTACGATTATCAAATTTGCACATTTGAAAATTTGATAATTTGACGGTACAGTTTCTGAGTATTCAATAGTTTCTTAATTCGGTTATCCAATTGAACGCAACTACAAAATCTGTCAACAGCTTCTGTCAAATTTTCAAATCTTCAAATTGAATTGTCTTATAAACTTTTGAATGACCATTCTCTCTGTTTGGTACATAATGGAAAACGGTTATCCCCATTCGGGTTGTTGTTACATTTATAAGTTGCAACTTCCTCTTCTCTTCCAATCCTCGAAAAATCGACATCCCCTCTCCAATCGCAATCGGGTTTACGAACAAATGATATTCATCGATCAGGTCGGCTTCGATGAGTGATGAAACAAACCGCGCACCTCCATACACGATAATGTCCTTTTCAGATGACAAATCACTCTTTAGTCGTGAAATCATATTTCCTATCGTACCACTCGCCCGCTGTGTGTTTTCCCATTCAAAAGATGTCAGCGTTTTGGTAAAAACAAACTTCCTCATTTTATTCATCTTCCTCGCAAAAACTGCATTCGGATCTTTTGCATTTTCTGCAGCAGCAGGCCAGTATTTTGCCATCCCCTCATACAACACCCTGCCCATTACCATCGTATCCACTGTTTCGGTTAATGCAGCTACATAATCCTTTAGTTTCTCGTCCCAGTCCCACACCATCCAATCCTGCTCTCCATTCGGTCCGGCCACGAATCCATCAACCGTCACCTGCATTTGAAGTTTTAATTTTCTCATTTCAATTTGTCCAACAAACATAGGAATTCAGATTACCTGGTACGCGGTGCTATTACGGCATTATTCGGGGTTGTTTGCGACAATGGATAATCCTACATTAGCCTTCCGAAATCTTTCCATATGCGGCACATTTCAATCATCATTCCAGAGGGAGATATAAGCGTCTCAAATGTTGAGGGCACCCTTCAAATCTTCAGCGAAGTAAATTCCTTTCACGCGCGTGCTGGCAAACTCCCATTATTCAACATTCAACTTGTTGGACTGCGTCGCGAAACGCGCACAAAAAGATCGTTCAGCATTTATCCGGATGTATTGATCGATGAAGTGGAAAAAACAGATCTCATCATCATTCCCGCGATACAAAGTGATATGGCGAAAGCGATGGAGGATAACAGAGCTTATATTCCTTGGATTGTAAAGCAATATAAAAATGGTGCAGAGATCGCGAGTCTGTGTATTGGATCTTTCCTTCTGGCGGCAACCGGATTAGTAAATGGAAAAAAATGTGCAACACACTGGATTGCTGCAGCTGATTTCAAGAAAATGTTTCCCGAAGTAATTGTAATGCCCGACCAGGTGATCACGGGAGAAAATGGAATCTATTCAAGTGGTGGTGCATATTCATCGCTCAATCTCATATTATACCTGATTGAAAAATATGCTGGTCGCGACATGGCCATTCTTTGTTCAAAAGTTTTTCAAATAGAGATCGAACGCAACAGTCAAAGCGAATTCATGATCTTCAATGCGCAGAAAGAACACGAAGACGATGTGATCAAACAGGCGCAGGCATACATAGAAAAAAATTATCCTGAAAAAATCACTGTCGACGAACTCGCATCCAAGCTAGCGATCAGTCGCCGCAACTTAGAAAGACGTTTCAAAAAAGTCACATTTAATTCCATTGTCGAATACATACAGCGGGTCCGCATTGAAGCTGCGAAAATGACATTGGAACAGAGTCGGGAGAATGTGAATGAAGCCATGTACAAAGTTGGTTATACCGACACCAAGGCGTTCAGGATGACGTTTAAAAAAATAACCGGGTTATCACCGGTGGAGTATCGGAATAAGTATCGGAGAATGGAGCTGAATTAGTTGGAAGATGGAAGGGTTGGAATGGTTGGAGGTTCTTTAGGTCGACCTTTTCCTACTCATTTGTTAGTGATTTAATTCGAAGAGTTGTTTCTCGCAAAGACGCAAAGTGAGCAAAGAGCGCAAAGTGTTACCTAGTTGTATGAACATTCCTTTTTATGCGGGAATAATTCATTATTGATATGTGCTGGTACTATTGAAGATTCTACTACGAAGCGCTTGAAGCCTGTAGCTTTCTTAATACTTGAACCTTACTTGGTGCCTTGAAAAACTTGATCCTTTCCTGGACCTTGGACCTTGTATCCTGGACCTTAAAAACCCCATTTAATTCCCCAAAATTCCTCTTGCAAAAGGCATAGCTGCTTATCTCTTCCGTGAAATCCGAGCTTAATCTCTCAAATCCGTGTTTAAATATGCTGCCCCTGAGTTTGGTAGACCTTTTGCATTATCATTTCAAACTATCCTCATCATGAAAGAATCCACACTTCCCCAGGCCAATGAGAAAGCCCTTGCAAAAAAGAAATTATTGATCGTTGAAGACGAAGGCGATATGTGCCTTTTGCTAGAGATCCTTCTTACAGGCAAGAACCTCAACCTCGATCATGTAAAAACGATCAAGGCTGCTGAAAAATTTATGCAGGAAGAGCGACCAGATATTGTAATCCTCGATAATAAGTTACCCGACGGGTACGGAATGGAATTCCTTGTTTATCTAAAATCAGATTTCCCTGAAACCAAGGTCATCATGATCTCCGGTTTCGATAACTCTGCAAAGGACGCAGCACTTGAAAGCGGAGCCGACATTTTTCTCGAAAAACCATTTACGAGAGATCAGTTGTATGATGCGATCAAGAAGTTGGTGGGTGAACCTGCAGCTGTGGCAGAAAACTAGTGTCAGAGAAGTCTTCACGCAAAGACGCTAAGTTAGCAAAGGCGCAAAGGGAGGATTTTATTTGAAAAATCTTTCGGGAACTGAGCGCTTACTTTTTTCGATATTTTTCACGCAACGGCGCGGCGATGAAAGTGTTCTCAATTTGAAGTCTCAATCGCAGCGTCGCGAAGACCCACTGCTGATCGAGTATTCAATGTTAATATGAAAATTACTGTTACGAAGCACTTGAGCCTGAGTCCTAAGGCTTTCGAACTTGTATGGAGTGTCAGCGCCTTATTCCCGCATCGAATTAAAAATCATTTCAAACGTAATCGACCTTAGCGGGAATACAGCGCCTTCATGATCGTCGATCAATTTGCACCAGAAATTTTTTTGATCCACATTACAGTTTTAAATTTCGAAGATCGGACACTATTCGATGCTTCAACAGGATTCGAAGTATAATGACTGTTCGAACGGACAATCGGGCGTAGCCATCGATTGTCCTTGACTTTTTTTGTTCTGAGCTTGTCGAAGAACTTTTTTTTGTCAAGAAAAAAAAGTAAGAGAAAAGAATAGCTAATTGGAGGTTGGATGTAGGAAAGGTTGGACACTGAACTTTCCCGACTAATGAGTACTCGACATCTTCTAGATAGAAAAAATTTTAACAGCAATCAATTCATTTTCTAGTTTCAACAAACTTACTACTATCATAAACCGTAACAGGAACCTGCTTCAGCCTCTTTAACAAGAAAAAATTCACCACCACAGCCCCCAACATCGGCAACACCAACGTAAGCACAAATACCAAAACAGAATCAGTCCTGAACTCCCTGTCATCAGTCGGCACCAAAATACCATTTCCAATCACACCTGTTGAAAAAACAAAATTCTGAATAAGGTTCCATCCGAGATGAATGCCGATTGGTACATACAGCGACATTGTCTTTGCATATCCGTATGCATACACAACTCCCATTATTCCTGTGATAAAAAATACAGCGATCATAGATCCTACCTGTCCAAGTACGCCAAATGAAAACCAATGATAAATACCAAAAGCAGCAGAAGAAATCAAAATCGCTTTCCACATTCCAAGTCGTTTGATCAGGATATAAAAAATCACTCCCCTGAATATTAATTCCTCAAACATCACTGATTTGATATTCCACCAGATACCATCGATGATAAGTTTGAAATCAAGTTGAGGGTTCAACATATACCTGGGCCCATCAAAAAACATTTTCATGATAAAACCTGAAGAAGAAAAAAATGCAGTAACGAGAAAGAATAGTATAAATAGACAGAGTTGCCCTTTTGTGGGGCGAAGTCCCAGAACCCGGAGATCATTTTTTTGAACGAGCCAGACGATGAGCCAGGAGAGTGCGAGTTGGACGAGGATGCCAAGCATGATGGGGAAGATATGTTATCGGGTCGATCGCCCCTCTTCCACTCCACTTCAAAAACCAATAAAAAAGGGAACCACTGATTTCAGTTGTTCCCTTCTGGGGCTCCCCCTGCTGGACTTGAACCAGCGACCCTCTGATTAACAGTCAGATGCTCTAACCAACTGAGCTAAAGGGGAATGTAAAGACTCAAGATTCGAGATTCAAGACACAAGATGCAACGAAAGACTCAAGTGCTTAAAGTTCAAAGTCTCAAGGGACGGCAAATTTAAGGAAAACAGGTAAAATACAGATTCTCAAGGACTGTGCTTTTAAAGAAGATTTGAAATTTGGTTATCCAATTCAGTCTGTTTGTTATGTCGCCTTCCACTTCTGTGCTTCTATGTGCCTTATGATTATATCCCGCTTGTATACCAGGAAAATGTAGTTACAAAAAAAGTGCGTGAAGTGAGTTTCAGTGAATGAAAATAAAATTTGCGCAACCGATTGGCTTCTCATATATTTGCAACCGAACAGCTTCATAATAATTATCATGAGACGCGATATTTTCCAGGCAATTGCAGACCCCACCCGGCGAGCTATCCTTGTTTTGGTCGCCATGCAGGCAATGACTCCCAATGCTATTGCGGAGCACTTCGATATCACGCGACAGTCGATATCCAAACATTTGCGCATTTTGACCGAATGCGACCTACTATCTCAAAAGCAGGAAGGAAGGGAGATCTTTTATGAACTGAAAATCGATAAAATGAAAGAGATCGATAACTGGCTCGACCAGTTCAGGAAGATCATGGAAGAAAGTTTCAAACAACTCGATGAAGTATTGTACACAATAAAAAATAAGAAACAATGAATTTGCTATTTGATTTTACTGTTGACAAAGCCGCGAAAACGGTTTACATAACGAGAGAATTTGATGCCGACCTGTCGCTGGTATGGGATGCATTTACGAAAGCAGAACTCCTTGACCAATGGGTCGCACCCAAACCCTGGAAATCAAAAACAAAGTTTATGGACTTCAGGGAGGGTGGAAGAAGATTTTATGCGATGGTAAGTCCCGAGGGACAAGAACACTGGGCCATTCAGAAATACACATCCATTAGCCCAAAGACCAATTTCAAAATGTTCAATGCATTTGCGGACAAAGATGAAAACCCTCAATTGCCAGGCTCTGATTGGGATTATACTTTTAGCGAAAAAGATGGAAAAACAACACTGCATTTAACTATATATAATGAATCACTAGCCCGTATGGAGAAGATGATTGAAATGGGCTTCACAGAAGGATTTAAAATGTCGATGAATAATTTAGAAAATTTGTTGGCAACTTTATCGAATAGATGATTGTTGGAGTTTTAGGTCGAAGAGTCGATATTTATTTGTTGATGTTTTCAATGCGAGGAGTTATTTCTCGCTAAGACGCAAAGTGAGCAAAGGCGCAAAGGTATTTTTGAATCGAAGACTCTCACTGGATTTGTGAGTTTACTGTGTTCGAAATTTTTTTTCACGCAACGGCGCGGCGAATTTCTTTTCTATAGCGTCAGCCCTCGACAAGCTCGGTCTGACAACATGCAAAAAAAAATACCATAGCTACGAAAGAGAAATTTCAAAATTAAGTGTGTACTATTTTAGAAATTCAGGGTCTGCCAGCGCCTTATTCCCGCATCAAATTACTTGGCTCCTCAAACAGAAATGACCTTAGCGGGAATACCGCCCC
This sequence comes from uncultured Chitinophagaceae bacterium, assembly GCA_964499155.1. GTDB lineage: Bacteria > Bacteroidota > Bacteroidia > Chitinophagales > Chitinophagaceae > CAZCKF01. The sequence continues at coordinate 854 of CAZCKF010000046.1, read as the reverse complement.
TTAAGTATTTTCAATTTATCGGCACCACAAGTTTCCACGATGTACAAAAAGGTTTTAAACATCAAAGATCGGACACTCTTCGATGCTTTAACAGGATTTGAAGTATAATGACAGTTCGGAACGCGCCAATACGTGGTTCGACAAGCTCACCACTCGACAAACTCTCTACTTCATTTTTATCCTGAGCTTGTCGAAGGATTTTTTGTCAAGAAAAAAAAGTAAGGCAAAAAAACGACTCTCGAATAAAAAACATGGTTCCCCACCAATTATTTAACTTCCATGTGATATGGTAAGCAACTGGCGCACCAAACTTCACACTGTAATCTTCGAATCCAACACCACTGGAGGCAAAGCATTCGACGTAAGCCTGCTTGTCTGCATTCTCGCCAGCATCCTCATCGTAATGCTCGACAGTGTAAAGGAACTCAATGCAAAATATGGAGAACTGTTTTTCATTCTCGAATGGATCTTCACCATTCTCTTCACAATCGAATACATCCTGCGATTGCTGTGCGTAAAAAAACCGATGATGTACGCCACAAGTTTTTTAGGTATTGTTGATTTACTTTCAATTCTTCCCATGTATCTCAGCCTGATCTTTGTCGGCGCACAATCACTACTCGTCTTACGCGCACTGCGGCTGCTCCGCATATTCCGGATCTTCAAACTCACTCATTTCATTTCCGAAATGAATTTCCTCGGCGAAGCGATCCGCAGCAGCATGAAAAAGATCAGCATCTTCATGCTGTTCGTGCTTGCTGTAGTAATCATCCTCGGTTCACTCATGTATGTGATAGAAGACGGGCAAAACGGATTTCACAGCATTCCCGACAGCATCTACTGGGCCATCGTGA
>CAZCKF010000045.1:0-12407 GCA_964499155.1 uncultured Chitinophagaceae bacterium | reverse complement strand
GTGAATGAATTTTGGATTTTCGGAGAACATGCAGAAAATACCACGCACAATTAATTTTACAACAACACCTTCACGCGCTGCTTCATACAATTTCATAATAAGCTCTTCATCGGAAAGCGAATTCATTTTCAGAATAATTTCTGCCCGCTTTTTTCTTTTTGCGTGCTTGATCTCTGTATTGATCAATTTATTCAGTTCTTTTCTGAGGTATTGAGGACTGGGTAGAATTGTTTTACATGCTTTTAAAAAATGTGGGTTTGGCTGTTCGAGATAATTGAAAACGCGGTTGATATCAGCCATGATATTCCTGTTGGATGTCAACAGGCAATGATCTCCATATACCCTGGAAGTTTTTTCATTCAGATTACCTGTACTTACAAAACCATAATGTATGGTCTTGTCTTCCACGCGTTTCCTGATCATGCAAATTTTAGCGTGAACTTTCATATTGGGCTGTCCAAGCACCACGCGCACTCCTTCATCTTCAAGCCTTTCCTTCCACTCCAGGTTTGCCTCTTCGTCAAAACGTGCACGAAGTTCAATCACAACCACTACATGCTTACCATTTCTTACAGCGTTGATTAGTGCGTTCATCACACGCGATTGTGGCGCAAGCCTGTAACAGGTAATTTTTATAGAAGTTACCTGCGGATCAATTGCAGCTTCCTGCAACAAATGAATCACAGGTTTGAATGAATGATAAGGAAAATGAAGCAGTACATCGCGTTCAAGCACCACATCGGTAACCCGTCGCTCTGTCAATTCCTGGTGCATGAATGGTTTTTGCTTATTATTCTTTTCCTTAAATACAGAATCAGGAAAATCCATGAAGTGACGGAAATTATGGATCCTTCCTCCCGGTATCAAATTATCTCTCTTTGTAAAATTCAATCTTCGGATAATGTACTCAAGTAGTCCCGGATCCATTTCTTTATCGTAAACAAATCTCACCGGTTTTCCTTTTCTTCTGTTCTTTAACCCTTTTTCAATTTTTTCCATCATGGATGTAGACACATCATTGTCTAGATCAATCTCTGCATCACGGGTTACTTTAAAAACATGTGATGTGTATTGATCATAGCCGAAGAACCAGAATATTTCGGGCAGGCTGAAACGGATTATGTCTTCCAGTAAAATAATATGGTGTTCGCCGGGAGGAGAGGGGAGCAATAAAAACCGGCCAAGCATGCGGCTTGGTACTTCGATCACTGCATATTTCTTTTTCAATGCATTATCCTTTTTCCACATAACCACGCCGAGATATAATGATTTATCGCGCAGGTATGGAAAAGTGGGAATGCTTTCGATCATCAGGGGAATTACATTCGGGCTAACTTCATCATCATAATATTTGGCCACGAATTCCTGTTGCTCCGGGTTCAATTGTTTCTCGGTAACAAGAAATATATTCTCTTTATTTAATTCTGCTGAAATCTCCTCCCAGATGCGGTTGAATTCACTCTGGTGATTCAAAACAGCCATTTGGATCTCTTCCAGAATTTTTTCGGGATTGCTTTCCATGTGCATGTTGCCCTTATTGCCAAACTCACTCATGCGTTTGAGTGTGGCAACCCGTACCCTGAAAAATTCATCAAGATTATTAGAAAAAATACCCAGGAAACGAATTCTTTCACGAAGAGGTACTGTGGGGTCAGCTGCTTCCTGTAAAACTCTTGCATTAAATGAAAGCCAACTTATATCACGCGCGATCGTTTTTCTTTTCATCAGCCTATTTATTCACAGCAGTAAATATAAATGTAAAAAATTGCGCCAAGTGTTAAGTGTTGCGCAGTGTACCGATAATGGAGGTGGTAGAAAAACCGGGCAGAAGCGGATTGATAACGACACGACCTCCATTGGCAATCACATCCTGAGCACCAGCAATTTGTTCCAGGGTATAATCACCACCTTTGACAAGCACATCAGGTTTTAATTTTCGTATGACCTCCACCGGTGTATCTTCTTCAAATATTACCACAGCATCAACAAGGATAAGGGAAGCAAGGATCAAAGCTCTTGAATGCTCACTGTTAACAGGACGGCCTGGGCCTTTCAATTTTTTTACAGAGGAATCTGCATTGACGCCAACTATTAAAAAGTCTGCCTCTTTTGCAGCCTGCGATAATGAATAAATATGCCCCTCGTGCAAAATATCAAAACATCCATTTGTAAATACAACGCTCTTACCTAAAAAATGCCATGTCGCAACCTGTGATACAAGTGCGTCAAGCTGGTAGATCTTCTGGTTGATTATTTCCGGGTTGCGCATTCGAAGTTTTGTTATAATAGGGAAGGAGGGCAAAACTAATCAAACCCAGTAGCAGTATGATAAGTGTCTGCGGTATCCAGGTTATCCATCCAAATGCCCATCCAATATTGTCATTCAATCCATAAAGTGCCATGGTTTTCTGTACCATCAATTGATAAGCGCCAATACCCCCCTGTGTTATAATCATTCCCACACTTCCGAAGGCCAGAACCGAAAACGCTTCTTTCCATCCATATTGCTCAGTATCTGCAAGCGCATAAAATCCTACATACGTGGCAAAATAATACATGCCCCAAATCAGAAAACTGTACAAAAAAAACTGACCCTTGTGCTTCACATAACGAAGACTTGTCAATCCCTGCCAGATACCATGAAGCATTTTTTTTACATTATGAATAATGGATATATGCGAAAATTTTTTCAGTATGAACCAGATGCCTAAAATAAAAATGATTATCCCTGCAATTACAAGCACTGTTCCATACCCCTCGGAAAAAGAACTTTGTCGCCGATCGATCAGCTCATTAAAATATTTTCCAATGATATTGACCTGGGTGACGATTGCAAGAAAAAATACAGTCAGCAATGCAATCATATCAAAAGCACGTTCTGCGATCATTGTGCCCACCAGTTTATTCACAGGAACTTTTTCATACCGGGCAAGTACCGTACATTTTAATATTTCACCCAGTCTGGGCACCGCAAGATTGGCAAGGTATCCGATCATCACGGCAAAAAACGTATTTGATTTTTTAGGAGTGAATCCAAGTGGCTCCATTAGAATTCTCCAGCGCATTGCACGCCACCAGTGCGCGAGAAACAAAATCGCCAGTGAGGGAAGTAACAGCCAGTACCGGGCACCTTTTAATGATTGCCTGATATCTGCCCAACCTTTCTCATCGATTCCTTTTGCTGACCACCAAACGAGAAATATTCCAAGCCCCAGAAAAAAAACATATTGTAATATGGTTACAAGCCTTTTATTCATTGAAACCTGATGACGGTGGAAAGGAGAATTTTAGATTTAAGATTTTAGATTTACAGCTTGTTTCCTTCTTTTGGAAAAACGATCCAGGGTCGGAATTTTTTTGCAGCTTCAAATGCCAGGCGTGCATAAGAGATTACAACCACAACATCTCCAACCATTCCGCGCCTTGCTGCAGGGCCATTTAAACAACATATACCTGATCCTCGTTTTCCTTTGATAACATATGTTTCCAGCCTTTCTCCATTATTTACATTCACCACCTGCACTTTTTCATTTTCAATAATGTTTGCTGCATCCATCAGGTCTTCATCAAGTGTAAGACTACCCACATAGTTCAAATTCGCCTCAGTTATTACTGCACGGTGAATTTTAGATTTTAGTATTTCGATTTCCATAAAGATGCAAATGTAATGTCAGCCGAGTCGCATGTTATCAATTAAACGCACATCGCCAATAAAAGCAGCTATTAATGCAACAGGTTTATTGTTGTGATTCCACTCCTTAATTTTATTTAAAGTGATAGCATCCACAATCGCAATATAGTCCGTCCTGAAGCCATGCGCTTCGAGCATTGATGTGGCAGATGCAATTAATTTATCCGGAGTTGATTGAAATGCATTGCGTTTCATTTCATTCAATGCATTGTAAATCGCTGTCGCATTTTTTCTCGCTTCTGCATTTAACCTCATGTTGCGACTGCTCATCGCAAGGCCGTCCTTCTCGCGAACTGTTTGAACGATTCTAAGTTCAATATTGCGTTTTTGCTGATCCAATAATTTTTGGATTACCAGGCACTGTTGAAAATCCTTTTCACCCACATACAGTTTGTTCGGTTCGATAATATCAAGCAAAAGGCTAACGATATGTGCAACACCCTGAAAGTGGCCGGGTCGGTATGCACCTTCTAGAAGTGTTTCAATTTCACCAAGATCAAAATGGTCGGCATGCTCGCCCTGGGGATACAAATCTTCTTTTGAGGGTAGGAAAAGCATGTCGCATCCCGAACTGATGAGTAATCGAATGTCGTTTTCTACAGTAACCGGATATTTCAGGAAATCAGCCGGATCATTGAATTGTGTGGGATTAATGAATATGCTGCAGATGACAAAATCAGTTTCAGCCTTAGCCTGCCGGATCAAAGTCAGGTGACCGTCGTGCAGGGCTCCCATTGTTGGAACGAAACCAATTGAGTGGTTTTTTGCATGTTTTTGTATGACAAATTCGTGCGCTTTTGATGCTTTTCTGAATAGAATCATGTTGGGATGGAAGTAGCTTTGGCTGTCATTTTCACAATAAATTGTTACCTTTGCAATCCTTTTAAACAAGGATTAACTAAACGGCGCACATGTCAGCAAAGAAAAGAATTTTATTTATAGCCAATGAATTGTCTCCCTACCTGGAGCTGACTGAATTCTCTGAGATCGCAAATAAACTGGCCATTAAAGCATACGAAAATGGTTTTGAAGTAAGGTGCATTATGCCCCGATTTGGCACAATAAACGAACGCAGGCACAGGCTTCATGAAGTAGTAAGGCTTTCCGGTATTAATGTGTCTATCGAAAACGATGATTTGCCATTACAGATCAAAGTGGCTTCTCTTCCAAGTGCTCGTTTGCAAGTGTATTTCCTCGATAATGAAGACCTGTTTAAAAGAAAATCAGTTTTCAATGATGAGCAGGAGAAGTGGCATGATGACAATGGCTTACGGACAATATTTTTCTGTAAGGGAGCGCTTGAAACAGTTAAAAAATTCGGTTGGCCTCCTGACATCATTCATTGCAGTGGCTGGATGACTGGGTTGATTCCTTTTTATTTAAAAACAGTATATAAAAAGGAGCCGGTATTTTCTCAAACAAAGATTGTTTATACAATTGGCCATAACACATTTAAAGAAAAGCTCGGAAACGATTTTATAAAAAAAGCTTTGATCCATCCTTCATTAAAAGAAAAGGATCTTGAGGCATTTAAAGAATCCAACAATACAGCCTTATTCCGTGGTGGTGCCACGTTTGCTGATGCCATTACTTTCGGTGCTGATACTGTTGATAAAAAACTTGTTGAAGAATTTTCTAAAGTGCGCGGTAAGAAGACATTACCATTCAATGCAGAATCAGATTTAACAGACTATTTACAGTTGTATAACGATCTTGCGGGCAAGTGATTTTCAACCACATCCAAACAATAATCCCCCGTTTTTGTGAAGAATAATTTGATAGCCAGTTTCTGGATATTTCTGTTTTCAATTACACTGCTCATTTCCTGTAAGAAGATTAATGAAGCAACTACACTCGGAGGAGATATAGTTCCCGATGTTGATAATATTAACACCTTTGAGACATTTCTTGATGTCAATACATTCAACGGAATTTTTGACCCAAATCTGGATACGATCCGTACAGACGAACTTGATCTTCACTATGCAGGGAATATAAATAACGATCCCTTATTTGGTAAAACTGAAGCTGCATTTTATATGCAGTTAGCCCCGAGTTTTTATAAATATTTTTTTCCATTTAAACAGGATAGCCTGATCCAGCTTGATTCAGTTGTACTGGTATTAAGCTATCGTGATATTTATGGTGACAGCACAAAAGCTCAGTCTTTTAATGTTTTTGAAATAAACCAGGCAAGCAATTTTCGCGGAGATTCAAATTATTGGGTCACGAAAAACGATTATATAACGCTTGGCCCACAGCTCGGACCCACCAAGACATTTACTCCAACACAATTGAACGATTCTGTTTTTTTGTTTCGCGAAAAATCAATCAACCAGCTTCGCATAAAACTTGATAACAGCTTCGGGGCAAGAATGCTTGCATATGATTCAACAAATGCATACGCAAGTGACAGTGCTTTGAAAACATATTTTAAAGGATTCGCGGTCGTTCCTCAAAACAATGGCGTTGCCAATGCTTTGTTGGGATTTCAGTTGACGGATACCAACACGAAGCTTGCATTGTACTACCGTTATAAAAACACAACGGTCGATACTGCTGTTACTTACTTCAGGCTGAATTTCGCGTCTGCAACAGGAAACTTTGTTAAACGTGATTATGCAGGTTCGCAGGTTGCAACTTATGCAGACCTAAGTACTTCACAGGATGACCTTGCTTTTGTTCAAACATCACCCGGAACTTTTGTGGATATAAGAATTCCCGGATTGGATACGATGTCAAATAAAATTGTTCATCGCGCAGAGTTGATTGCAGAGCAGGTGTGGGATGTTAATGCAAACATTTTTCCACCACCGTCTTTCTTGTTCCTGGATGCGTATGACAGCGTAAAACAAAAATTCAGGACAATCCCTTATGATCTTTTGTTTGGACAGGGTGGAGAATTGAATGTGGACCAGTTTGGTATGAGAGGAAAGAAAACGCTTGATGGTGGAGGAAACCCGATTTCAGTTTGGCGATTTAATATTTCCCGATATGTTCAGCGTGTTTTAAATAATACTGAACCCAATTACAAGTTGAGACTTGTGGCACCTTTCAGTGTAAGGGAAATTTACAGAACAGGTTTCCAAACCGATATTGAACAGATATTCAACCTGAATCCAACCATAGCAAAGGGCAGGGTTAGGCTTGGAGGTGGAAACCATCCCACACAGCCGATGAGACTTCGCATAGTTTATTCAAAAATTTAGTGGATAATCATTCCTGAGAAATACAGCGCGGATGCTATCTTTGCCGCGAAATTTTTATACATGACGGAAGCAAAAACCGCATCCGTAGTAAACCGCAATCAAAATGCCCTACTTATTTACATCTGAAAGTGTTTCTGAAGGTCACCCGGATAAAGTTGCTGACCAGATATCTGATGCTTTGATCGATAATTTCCTTGCCTGGGATCCCGACAGCAAGGTTGCCTGTGAAACACTGGTGACAACAGGACAAGTTGTTCTTGCTGGTGAGGTTAAGTCAAAAACTTATCTCGACGTTCAAAAAATTGCACGGGAAGTAATTTCCCGAATTGGTTATACGAAGAGCGAATACATGTTCGAAGCAAACAGTTGCGGTATTATTTCAGCGATCCATGAACAATCACCTGATATTAACCAGGGTGTGGAAAGGCAGAACAAGGAAGAACAGGGAGCTGGAGACCAGGGGATGATGTTTGGATATGCAACCAATGAAACTGAAAATTACATGCCTCTCGCGCTTGATCTTGCTCACAAGATTCTGATCGAAATGGCTGGTATCCGCCGTGAGAAAAATTCAAAGCTCAATTATTTGCGTCCCGATGCTAAAAGCCAGGTCACAATCGAATACGATGACAACGACAAGCCTTTGCGCATAGATACAATTGTTGTTTCCACACAGCATGATCCATTTGATACGGATGATAAAATGCTCGCAAGAATTCGCAAGGATGTGATCGAGTATGTTATCCCGCGCATAAAAGCGAAGTGCAAGAAAAGTGTTCAGAAATTATTCAATGATAAGATTGTTTATCACATCAATCCGACCGGAAAGTTTGTAATTGGAGGTCCGCACGGCGATACTGGTCTAACCGGCCGCAAGATCATCGTAGATACATATGGTGGAAAGGGTGCACATGGTGGCGGTGCTTTCAGCGGAAAAGATCCTTCAAAAGTGGACAGGAGTGCAGCCTATGCGGCAAGACATATTGCTAAGAATATGGTCGCAGCAGGTGTTGCCGATGAAATGCTGGTTCAGGTTTCATACGCAATTGGTGTTGCAAAACCAATGGGAATCTTTGTAGATACTTATGGTACTGCCAAAGTGAAACTCTCTGATGGCGAGATCGCAGCCAAAATCGAAGAATTGTTTGACATGCGCCCTTATTCAATCGAAAAAAGGTTGAAACTTCGCAATCCGATCTACAGTGAAACTGCAGCCTATGGCCATATGGGTCGCGAATCACAAATCATTGAAAAAACATTTGTCAATACAGATGGAAAAATAAAAAAAGTCAAGGTTGAACTTTTCACATGGGAAAAGCTTGATTTTGTTGATAAAGTGAAAAAGGCTTTTGGCCTGAAGTAAGATTTATTTCAATTTTTTTAAAACCTTCGTGAACTTCATGAAGGTTTTTTTTATGCGACTACTGATAATCACCTTTATTGCCACCCTTGTACTGTTCTTTGTTTTGAAAGCGCAGGGAAAATTCAACAACAAGGATTTGACTCCTCTTGGAATGGTGAGCATTGAGTTTGCAGAATCTCCGATTAAGTTTGATTTGATCACAGAGGAGTATGGAAGAGAAATGATACGAACGAATATTTTTATTGATTTCATTTTCATTTTCGCGTACGTAGCTTTTTTATTTCTTGCATGCAGGCTTGCTGCTGAAAGCTGGGAAAATAAAACCATGAAATCAATCGGTAACCTGATGGCACCGGCTGTGATACTTGCGGGAGTTTTTGATACAATAGAAAACATATTAATGCTCGTTGCATTAGAACAATCTGCCCAATTTTTGATCACTGGGTTTTATTGGGCTGCATATTTAAAATTTATCCTGGTTGCTCTGGCAACTGTTTATTTAATTATTTCAATTCCTGTTATAATTAGGAATGTATCAGGTATATATAAAAAGAAGAGGGTAAAGGCCTAGCATGAAAGACAAAAAAAATATTGTTGCAGGACGTAAACCGATAATTGAAGCTATTCAAAGCGGCAAAACGATTGAACGAATTTTTTTTCAAACAAATGTATCTGGAGAAAGCATTGGGGAGATCAGGGAACTCGCTAAAAAGAACAGTATCCCTATCAATGTCGTCCCGGTTCAAAAATTGAATACGTTTACGCGGATAAATCACCAGGGAGTTGTTGCCCTTTCATCTGCTGTTGAATTTTACAAACTTGATGATATCATTAATAATGTAAACGAACGAGGCGTAACGCCACTTTTTTTAATTCTCGATGCCATAACGGATGTTCGAAATATTGGCGCCATTGCACGAAGTGCCGTCAGTTTTGGTGCGCAGGCAATTATAATTCCTGACAAGGGAATAGCACCACTGCAGGAAGATGCAATGAAATCTTCTGCGGGCGCTTTGGAAAAAATCATGATATGCCGGGTGCAAAGTTTAATGAAGGCTGTGGATGAATTGCATTTAAATGGTATTGTTGTTTATGCCAGTGAAATGGATGCTAAGAAAGAATTACAAGATGTGGACTTGACCGTTCCCTGTGCCATTGTAATGGGTAGCGAGGAAAAAGGGATCTTTCCTGCCCTGCTCAAAATCTGCGATGACAAATTCAAAATTCCAATGGGTGACTTTGAATCTTTAAACGTATCCGTTGCAGCCGGAATTATTCTTTATGAAACACATAAAAAAAGATTCAACGGCTGAAAAGTTTTATTTGCTCGGTAATATTTTACGGAGCAATTTTTTTCATGACAAGCTTGTTTTCAAAAGCAGGCCTGTATGCGGGTTGGATCAGTTTCGATTGAAGTGAGTTGGGTTTTTCTGTCAGTACAATATGATCTTCTTCCATCATTTCATGTTTGATTGATATTTTTTTATTCTTCACCAACGATTCAAAAGTGGAAGGTTCCATTAGCAATAATTCAATTTTATTTTGCTCGATTGAAGTAACCAGCATTATGTGATGCAATGGAATGAACATACCGACATGTTCATCTTCATCTTCTGCTTCTGATACACCACCGCCATTTGGATCAAGAACACAATCAAGGAATATCATATTTCCCAGTTTTACAAGGTGGGCTTTATAAAACAGATGCTTTTTATCCCTGTCTTTATCAATCACCTGTATTGAATACATTTTTTTATTTGAAACGGTATCAACGATGTAAACAGTTTCACCTGATTCGCCTTCCATCCAGGTACCCATTAGTTCTTTTCTTAAAACAAATTGCTCTTCTTTTTCCGAAAGCGGATAAATAGAAGTAACACAGGAACTAAGTATAACAATGATAAAAATGAAAAGTAAATGTTTCATAAATTTTATTTATTGTAGTGTTATATCTAATAATTCTTCCTGGAATGCATTGAACACTTTTTTCAGATCGCTGTCAGAATCTGATCCGTAATTGATGAAAAAAATATGCGTGACTTTTTTGTTAGGGAAATAAAACATGTTCGCTGTGTACCCTAAATCTCTTCCACTGTGACCAAGACCCGCATTGATACCTCTTTCTATAAATTTTTTCATCAGTCCGTAACCGTACTGGTTTGGATCATCTGTTTTTCCATAAGTTTCCATGTATGTCATTGATTTTGCAGAAAGCAGCGTTCTTTTCAGAAGCAAATGATCAACGAAAACCTGAAGATCAAAAATGTTGCTGTACATCCCACCATATCCATGTCCGCTGCCTGTTACCAGGTTTGAAACGTTCACTATTGTTCCATTTCCATACAGATCATAATATCCCTGTGCAACAGAATTGGGGAGTACATCATGTGTTGGATAATAAGTATGGTTTAGATTTAGTGGCGTAAAAATATATTCCTTCAACAGGTCTGCATGTTTGCGCCCCGTAACTTTTTCAATGATCATGCTCACGATCAGGGTATTTGTATTGGAATAAATGGCAGTATCTCCTGCATTGAAAAGTGCTGGCTTATTATATATAAATGACAACAATTCTTCCGGCTTCCAAATTTTATTTGGATGATTTAAAATGGCGAGATAAAATGGATCCTGTTCAATGATGTCATCAATACCCGATTCATGTTTGAGCAGGTGACCAAGTGTGGCGTTATTGCTGTTCGCAACTTTTGATGCAACATTGGAGGGTAGCCATGTGGCAATTGGTTTATGTAAATCGCGATAGCCTAAACCGGAACGCGTGGAATCTTCAATTAATTTAAATACAAGTGTTCCAACAAATAGTTTTGTAATACTCGCAGCTTTCGAAACGGTTCCCAGTTTGAAGGGAATATTTTCTGTAAGGTCTGCATTACCTGCCGATCCAATCCAGGTACCATTTTCGTCTCTTATCAACAGTGAAATTCCCGGAAGTCCTGCTTTCGTGTATTTATCGATCAGGTTTCTGAATGCCGCCTGCCTGGGGTGATTGGCACTTGTATCATTCCAGGGAACAGGTATTTCTTCGAACTGAGTTTTTTCCACTTGCATTTTTCTGCATGAAAACACAAGTGTCAGGACGGTTATATAAATAAAGAGTTTCATCATTTTTTATTTAATGGTATTCCTGCGCCAAGTGCTAAAGAGGTATAGGGAAGAAGAGGAACGTATGTTTTGTTAAAAGGCATTTGTATTTGTTGAGTATACCTGGTAAATACAGTTACGGGGCGCTCAGTTTTCATAGCAAGCAAATAATTAAAGCCCAGTCCGAGGTTTGCTGAAAATTGCGGCCTTCCAATTCCCTTGGCATTTTCATATTCACCATTATCATTCAACTTCAATTGCGCCGTTGCTGGAATGGAATGAATGTAGCCAGCGCCAAGGGAAATTTCACCTGAGAAACCTGTCGCAAGGCCCCTGCTGTATCCAACATTTACTGAAACAGGAATGGCATGTTGAACGAACCTGTGGTAAAAATATCCGAGGCTTACCCGAAGGAACCATTCGTGTTGTTTTCTTTGCACCATGTCCTTTTGATAAGACACATCAAAACCCGGATGAAAATTGGAAACACCAAAGGAACTGAATGGCATGGCCGGGACATGATTGGTGATTGCGAATGAAACATGTCGTGACATGTCTCTTTGTGAAAAACCATTCAGGCAACAGGCCATTAGAAGAATTAATAAAATGCTCTTCATGATCATGTTTTTATTTTGATAATTCCAGGTTGGAGTTTCTGTAGGTTTTTGGCAAGACGTTTTTGACTTTTTTCACGGGAAAGATAGGGTTGATGTTTCACCTCCAGCGAACCTTTTCTATTAAGTGCAATACTATTGATTGTCTCAAATTTTCCCGTAGCCGCAGAATACTGGTTCCAAATACCCATTCTCTCCCACACTGGTTTATATGAATCATCCTTGAATCTTTTCTGGATCGGATATCCTGACAATGCATATGAATGCCTTTGAAAAATTCCAGGTTTTGTCATCACCCATGATTCAGCTCCATAAACTGTAACTGAAGGAAGGATGTAAGCAAGGCCGATCATCAGGCTATCACCATTCATGCGCGAAAGATGTGTAGCACCGGCAATGGGTCGTTCAAAAGTGGCACCTCCATAACATGA
>CAZCKF010000044.1:7402-12449 GCA_964499155.1 uncultured Chitinophagaceae bacterium | reverse complement strand
AAATTGATCAGTACCGGTTCCACCAATTAGTTTCGTCCAGACAACATCTCCGTTATTACTGATTTTAATAACAAATCCATCGGTGCCTCCGGAATTCGATTCACCATAAAACGTGGCTGAAGTAGTACTTCCTGCCACCAGATACCCATCATCGCATACCATAATAGATTGAGCAGTTTCGTTACCCAGATCTCCATATACACGCTGCCAAACAACGTTACCGGCAGCATTCAACTTCATTACCACGACATCACTTCCCCCGAATCCGGATAGGCTGCTGAATGTTCCCGTACCAAAAGCTGATGCACGACCGAGAACAATATATCCGGAATCGGCTGTTAGTTGAATATCCGCTGCAATATCATTACCGCTACCGCCATATAATTTTTGCCATACAATCGTCGAGCTTTGGTCGAGTTTTATCACCCAGTAATCATTTTGTCCGTTTGGCGTAAGTCCGTAACCGGCCAAGGTGCCTGTGGCAGAAGCAGCTCTGCTGAGCATTACAGTTCCACCATCAATGGAAGAAACAATTGAACCTTCTGCTTCACTGGAAGTTGTGCCCAATAATCCTTCCACATTGTAAGGAGTAAAACTTCCCAAAGTAACCCAGCCACTACCATTAAAAAATTCAATGGTGTTGATACTTGTATTATAAATGATCAACCCGGGTGTGGGGTTGGATATCATATTTCTCTCAGTTGTACTCATTCTCGGTGGAAGAAATCCACGGTTGTTTGAGTTTACATCCAATTGCGCGGAAGGATGAGGATTTGCAGTTCCAATCCCCACCTGTGCACTACATATGATTGATGTAAATAAAACAACAATGCAAAAAATTTTATGCATAGAAAAGATGTAAAGTGAAGTATTATTTGAAACTCAGGGGATATTGGCCGCTTAAAGCCAGTATTGCAGGGGAAATATCAAAGCCGCTCTTATTAGTCTAATATACTCATTCTTGCGTCGATTTCGACACAGGGCAAGATTTATAAATCGTGTTTTATCAAAGAACTTGATTTGAGATTAGTACATTAGTGATAACCAACTTACAGCTCATGAGACAAACAGTAATTGCAATATTTGGTTTTCTCCCGCAGCTTTGTTTCGCTCAGGTAAAAATCGGCAACAATCCATCTTCCATGAGTTCATCTGCACTTGTTGAAATGGAATCCACCGAACGCGGACTACTTGTTCCCCGAATGAAAACATCAGAACGAAATTCGATTGCATGGCCGGCACAGGGTCTGATGGTTTATGATACGGAAGTGAATGGTTTTTTTGTTTACAATGGGGCGGTATGGGCTCCACTCGATTATTCATTACCAAGCGGCAGTCTTGTATTAGGAAATTCAGCCAATGATGGGAACCTGCTCAATAATAATTTCAGTTTTGTTGGTAAAATGTTCAGTGAACTGCAACTGACGAACGTAATTACTGCTTCCGGAAATTCATGGTTAAAAATGTCAGATGGATTCCAGGAACGATCACAGATGACCACTTTACGTGCAGGAAGCCAGGTGATCTTTTGGGGCGGCTATAATCAATCAACAGGTTTCAATGACGGTACATTTTATAATCCGGTAAATGATAGCTGGACCGCAATTCCACCCATCGGGGATGGGATCAACAGGTATGGAATTTCAATTGCATGGACAGGAAGTAACCTGATCATTTGGGGAGGCTATTATGAAAATGCCCTTGGTGGAATAACACCGCTAAGCAATGGTTTTATTTTCAACCCCGCTACCAATTCATGGACTGAAATGAACAATCTTAATGCGCCATCTGCTCGCTACAACACTGCCTGTGGTTACAACCCTGCGACCAATGAATTTATTGTCTGGGGTGGTTTCGCAGGTGTTACATACATGTCGAATGGAGCAAAATACAATCTTAATACAAATACTTGGACACCCATAAGTAATACAAGTTCGCCTTCTGCACGATTCAGCCCGGGCTATTCTGTAGCGAATGGAAAATTATTTATTCATGGAGGTGTCGGGCCTGGATTCACTTACCTCGGAGATACCTACTTATATGACATTGCATCTAATTCCTGGACCCCTGGAGCTGTTTGTCCCCTGACTCCACGGTATTTTATTTATGAAGCAGATTGGACTGGTAGCCAGTTTATTGTTTGGGGTGGATTTAATGATTCGGGAAATCCAAATGATGGAGCACGATATAACCCAGTAACTAATTCATGGACATCGATTACAACTGTTGGAGGACCTTCAACAGGAGGATATCGAATACCAACTTATGCGAATAACAAATTGTTCGTTTTTGGAGGAGAATTAAAATCTTTTGATCTCACATCCAATACATGGTCGAATCTTCCTGCAGGAATAAGTCAACCCTACCGGATATTTTCTGCAGTTGAAGCAACATCAGATTGTGTTATTATGTATGGTGGAAATACAGATGCTACCCCGGGACAGGAATCGATCAGGAGCGGTTACAGGTATTTTCCGAATACTACTTTAAATATTACATCCACTTATTCAACACCGCAATTTTTGTATTTGTACAGGAAAAATTGATTAGGGAAGTGAGAAAAGGGCTGTTCATAATATTGTTGATCCAGATTTGCCAGGAAGGCCTGTCACAAAAATTTCTACTCAAATCATATACAGTTAATGACGGTCTTGTATCCAATCCGGTAAGAAAAATTTACCAGGATAAAAAAGGTTTTATCTGGTTCGCCACCTGGGAGGGATTGAGCAAATACGATGGTCACAAATTCACCAATTTTAACCAGGCGAATGGATTATCACATTACCTCGTGAATGACGTTTATGAAAACGAAGAAGGAGAAATTCTTGTAGCGCTTAATAATGGCAATATTGACTTTATTAAAAATGATGCAATCTTAACTGATCGCAAAATTGTCGGACCTGTCATAAATCAATTCATCAATTGGAAAAATCATGGTGTCTACTGTATTACAGACATCAACGGAATTCTTGAATACAAAAACGGAAAATTCCGGCAGGTATTACAAGACACAAAAAACAGCTTCACACAGGTCATTGAGTTTAATGATTCGATGCTTGCTGTAACAAATGCAGAAATTCCCATCAGAATTATTAATGAAAAGTTTGAAATTATTGACGAGGTACGATCCAAACAGAATATTTATGAGTGCATTTTCAAAGATTCCAGGAACAGAGTTTGGGTTAATACTGCAACGGGTTTCAAATTTGCATCGCTGTCGGCTTCCGGCAAAATTCAGTTAGCCGATCTTCCTTTCCCCTATTCACAATTGCCGACAAAGGGTTTTTCCTATTTTGACATGTTCGAAGATCACCAGGGTTCTTTTTGGTTTGCAACAAGTATCGGTCTGATTCAATTAACACCGAACGGACATATTCAGTTTTATCTTCAAAAGGATGGCTTGCCTTCGGAATATATTTCTTCTATTTTCCAGGACAATGAAAAAAACATTTGGGTGGGTACACTGCTCGGGGCTTCGAAAATTTCAACCCGGAACAGTATTTCTGTTTTTACAACCGCCAATGGGTTGAAGTCAAATGAAGTAGTCAGGATATTGCCTGATGAGAATAATATGATGCTCTGTATTGCAAGGGAACCATTTCTTCTTGACAGAAATTCATACCAGATCAAACCCCTGGACAAATCTCATAAACTCTATCCATACAGGAACAACCCGGTATTTACATTTGCACTGAGTGTAGATTCTTTATCATTTTCCCACCGAAGCCTTTCTCTTATTGACAGTATTTGCAAGCTTCCAGCGACAATCGTTTTTTCAATAACAGGTTCAAATGATCAATTTGTTGTGGCCACAGCAAAAGGGTTTTACTATGGATCACCACTCGGAGTGTATTATAACAATCACCTCATTCCCGGACGGATCGAATACACTTTACTTGACAGGAATGGGTATTATTGGCTCGGCACATGGGACCGGGGTGTGTATCGCATTAAAATTGATTTTACTTCTGCTGTACAAAAGGAATTGGAAAATTTTGAAAAACAAATTCCATTTCAACATGTCAGATCACTATTCGAAGACCGGGATGGTAATATTTGGATTGGTACTAGACACGCAGGTGTTGCATGTCTTCGCAAAAAACCTGGAGGCTGGCAGGTGTTGCATTACAAAACCACAGATGGTTTAATGTCTAGCTGGATAAAGTCAATTCACC
Source organism: uncultured Chitinophagaceae bacterium (assembly GCA_964499155.1). Lineage (GTDB taxonomy): Bacteria > Bacteroidota > Bacteroidia > Chitinophagales > Chitinophagaceae > CAZCKF01. Next base: position 8,274 of record CAZCKF010000044.1, on the reverse strand, counting down.
AGGATAAATACGGGAATATTTGGGTTGGTTCAATGCTTGGAATTGACAAACTGATTCCAGCTACAGATAGTTTCAAGGTGTATAATTTCAGCAGGGAGAATAATTTTTTCATCTCGGTAAATGAATTAGTCATTACCCACGATAACAAGCTATGGTGTGGCGCGCTTGAAGGTCTTGCCATCATACAGGATGAACACCTTGAAAAAAAATCCGCACTTCAATCTTATATAACATCAGTCACACTTGCGGGAAATAAATTTTATTCAACAGATCATGAAAAAATAACGTTGAAACATTCACAAAATCATGTCGATTTTGAATTTACCGCACCTGCTTTCTTGAATGAAAATCAAATTTTTTACAGCTATCGTTTAAAAACAGGTTCAGATAGCACCTGGAGTACTCCAGCACCGGTTCATTCAGTTTCCTTTGCAAGTCTTCAACCCGGCAATTACTTGTTTGAAGTGCGCACTGTTGCCTGGAATGGTGAAGTGGGCCCTTCAGTCTTCTATTCATTTTCAATTAAATCACCTTACTGGAAAACGTGGTGGTTTATTTCCATCCTTTGCTTTGCAGTTCTTGTTGTACTGTACCTGCTGTACAAGTACAGGATCAATGAGCTGATGAAAATGCAAAGAGTGCGTAACCGGCTTGCAACAGATCTTCATGATGATATTGGCTCAACGCTTACGAACATCAGCATACTTTCAGAACTCAGTAAAAACAACCTGAAAGAACCGCAGCAGGCCTCAGTTTTCCTGGAACGCATTACTGAAGAAGTAAATGCTTCAGGCCAGGCGCTTGATGATATCATCTGGAGCGTAAATACGCGAAATGATACGATGGAAGAAACTGTTGCACGCATGAGAAGA
>CAZCKF010000044.1:5499-7392 GCA_964499155.1 uncultured Chitinophagaceae bacterium | reverse complement strand
GATATGCTGCCGAACTGCTGGATGCAAGCAACATTAATTACCAGCTTGACCTTGATGAAGTTGTTTCGGGAAGAAAATTACAAATGGAACAAAGGCGAGATGTTTACCTTGTATTCAAAGAATTGCTGAACAATATTTACAAACATGCAGAAGCAAAATCTGTGGTTGTAAAAGCTGGTTTGGATCAGGATATTTTCACTTTGTTGATATTCGATGATGGAAAAGGATTTGATCCAAACAAACCTACTCACCGCAATGGCATGAAAAACCTGAAAATGCGGGTGGAAAAATGGAATGGGAAATTCAGGATTGATTCAACTTCGGGTAAAGGAACCACCATTAAAATCGAAATGCCTTTAGATGACTGACACATTTGAGTGATACCAGGAAGTGGTACAAAACCATACATTTGAACAACATGCCCATCAGAATTTCAATATTTGAAGACAACGATAATCTCCGCAGTTCACTCGTTTACCTGTTATCTGCAATCGATGGATATGAAGTTGTTGGAGATTACAATAATTGCAAAGAAGCTGACGTGCTTATGCGTGTATACCAACCGGATGTTGTGTTGATGGATATTGATATGCCAGGAACTTCAGGCATAGATGGAGTAAAAAAAATAAAAGAAGCAAGGCCTTCCACATCCGTTATTATGTATACCGTTTTCGAAGATGATGAAAAATTGTTTCAATGCCTTTGCGCTGGAGCAAACGGTTACCTGCTGAAAAAAACCCCTCCACAAAAACTTTTTGATGCAATACAGGAGGTGCTTGAAGGTGGTGCGCCAATGTCACCGTCCATTGCAAAAAAAGTACTCGGAAGTTTTCAGTCAAAAAACCACCAGAACAAATACGCTATCTCGCCGCGCGAAATGGAAGTCCTGCAATGGCTCACAAAAGGATACAGCATTAAATCAATTGCCGCAGAAATGGATCTTGCATTTGAAACGGTTCGTTCTCACCTGAAGAACATCTATCAAAAACTTCATGTCAATTGCGGTAAGGAAGCCATAGTAAAAGCTTTAAGTGAACATATTGTGTGATCCTCACTCCCCTTTATAGGTCAAACCTTTTTGTGTTCACTCAATAATGGGATTGACTCCTCCTCTTAAGCCGGTCAATTTTACACTCTTCTTTAAACCTTAACCAACTGTTTATGAAAAAGTGTAGCGGCCTTTTATTTTCATTGCTACTTGCATATTTCTCTCATGCCCAGCTTGCCATCAACACTGATGGCACAACACCACACACCAGTGCAATGCTTGAAGTAAAAAGCACCAACAAAGGATTTCTTCCACCAAGAATGACATTGGCTCAAAGAAACCTGATACCAACACCAGCAACTGGATTGATCATTTATCAAACCGACAATACACCTGGGTTTTATCACTATAATGGCGCAGGTTGGATTCAAATCGCCACTGGATCTCCTGTAAATTTCTGGACACCCAATGGAACAAATATTTATAATAACAACAGTGGAAATATTGGAATTGGGACAACTGTTCCTGATTTCAAAATGAATATATTCAGCAGCCTTGTTCAAAGCAACAACAACACCCATGTATTGAAGTTGAGTGGTCGTAATCCTGTTTTGGCATTTACAGATGAAACAGGACTTACCCCGGGATATTTGAAAGCATGGACCAATGCACCCTATGCTCCCTATACAAATGGTCTTGTTATCGGATCAAATCCCGGTTACCCCATCTTCCTCTCCACCAACAACTATAATCCATCGATGACCATCGCTGACAATGGAAACGTTGGTATCGGAACAACTGTACCCGATTTTTCGTTGAACATTTACAGCCCCATAGTTCAGAATAACAACAATACGCACCTCTTAAAATTAAGTGGCCGCAATCCTGTAATGGTGCTTACCGAT
>CAZCKF010000044.1:0-5489 GCA_964499155.1 uncultured Chitinophagaceae bacterium | reverse complement strand
GGTTATATCAAGGCATGGACAAATGCACCATTTGCTCCATATACCAACGGACTTGTGATTGGTGCAAATCCAGGTTATCCCATTTTCTTTTCAACAAATAACTACGGTGTTTCCATGATGGTTCATGACAATGGTAATGTGGGTATTGGTACCACAAACCCCACTCAGAAACTTTCAGTAAATGGAGTCATTCGCAGTAAGGAAGTAGTTGTAGAAAGCGGTTGGGCTGATTATGTGTTTGATGAAAAATATAAACTCAGAACACTTGAAGAGGTTGAGGTTTTTATTCAAAGACATAAGCACCTGCCCAATATTCCGTCAGCGAAAGAAATTGAAAAAAATGGTTTGACAATGGGAGAAATGCAGAAAAAAATGATGGAGAAGATAGAGGAGCTGACATTATATGTAATTGAGTTGAAAAAAGAAATTGAGAACATGAAACAACAAAAACGATGAAAATGAGACAAAAACTAATCTTATTCTTCATAATCGGCGTTTGTTTAAAAAGCAATTCCCAGGAGTTTGTAAAAAAAATAGGTGAAATAAACATACAACGATCAGGCAAGACCATTATGCGGGATTTGCCTGTTTCAGCAACAACAGAAGTTATAAAAAATCAACCTAAAACCTTTCCAAATGATTATTATAAAAAAAGCGATTTTAAACAACAACAAAAACAAAAAAAACCAGCAGAAAGTGCAATTACCCCGTCTCTTGTCTTCCCACAGAAATCCGGAACAATAAATTTGAAAACCAACGAATCACAGTTGTATGAAACCCCCTGCCAAACCTTACAAGGACTAAACACTGCGTTTGCCTTTATTCCACCGGACGTTTCATCTGCTGTAGGTTTTGATCATCTTTTTTTGGCATTGAATGATCGTTTTCGAATCACAAGAAAATCAGGCACTGTTTTGCGGGAAGAAGCAGAGCAAGCAAACAATGGATTTTGGTCAACAATTGACAACACCAATCTGTTTGATCCTGTGATCACATACGATCCATATGGTCAACGCTGGATATTTACGATAGCAACTGATTCAAGAAGTGGTAACTCTGCGTTTCTCATGGCAGTGTCTGACGGTCCAGATCCAATGGCAGGATGGGTATTTTATCGATTCGATGGAGATGGAGATAACGATCAGTGGTTTGATTTTCCAACTGTTGGATTCAATAGAAATTGGGTAGTTGTAAATGGAAACTTATTTCCAAATCCTGGCACTTCTGCTGACACAGAGTCAAGAACATGGATCATCAACAAAGATCAATTGTATGCTGGTGGAACAGTTGGTGCAGTGGTGTACAACATCACCGGAGGTTATAATACAATTTGCCCTGCTAAGGTTTATGACCCAAATGAAAATGATCTTTGGTGTGTAACAAACGACGATGTTAACGATAATGACATACGATTTTTCAAGATTACCGGAACTGCTGCTGCACCTGGAATGTCAGAAGAAAGTTATGTAAGTATCAGTGGAAGCTGGGGCAGTGGTGGAACCAATCTGGGACCACAAGCTGGGAGCGCGCAACGAATCCATTGTGGAGACCACGATGTTCTTTCCGTAATCTGGAGAAATGGAAAGTTATATTCCGCTCAAACTGTTTTCTTCCCCGATGGCACACCCGATTATTCCACAATCCAGGTAGTAATCAGTAACCCGTATGATGCTTCAGTGTGGGAAGCAATTCGATTTAGTGCAGGAGCAAATAGTATGTACGCGTTCCCTTGTCTTGCTGTAAATGCATCAAATGATATAGTTATCAGTTGCTCAAGATTTACAGATGGAATTTTTCCTTCAGCTTGTGTATTGGTTCGTCGAAGTAATGGAAGCTGGGTTGAAACTATTTATAAAACAGGACAAGATTTTTATGACAACCAGCTGGATACTCAAGGCAGATTACGTTGGGGTGACTATACAGCTGCTCATGTTGATCCTGCAGATGATCAAAGTGTTTGGCTTGCATCAGAATATGCTCTTCCGCGTGTAAATGGAGCTGGAGTTTGGGGAACCTACTGGGCAAAAATTTGTAATGGTACTTGTGCATACACTACTTACGTTACTGCGCCTCAGCCCCCTGGAACAATGAAAAAATTTGAAGCATCAAATGATATCATTGCAGCAAGTGAAATTCAGACAGGTGCCAATATTAAATTAAATGCGGGAGTTCGAATTGTTTTTTATCCAGGATTCAAAGCTTCTGCTGGTTCACAACTTCGTACATACCTGCAAGGATGTGGTGGTGTTGAATAGGCCTTCCCCCTAATGTGTGATTGTCGGATGTTGTCTGACAAATCACCTTTAATAATTAAACCGGCGGCTTATGACAAAATGGTTTTTGCAGGTTATTGCATTGCTTGTAACAACATGCGTTACTGCGCAAAGTGTTGGAATAAATTCAGATGGTTCTCTTCCTCACCCATCTGCGATGTTGGATGTCCAAAACCCAAATAAGGGAATTCTTATTCCAAGAACTTCAACTGTTACGCGATTGAGTATACCCTCCCCGGCAAAAGGTTTACTTGTTTATGATACAACCACTTCCAGCATTTGGTTTTACACCGGAACAAGCTGGATTGAATCTGCAACAAAAATCAATGTCTGGAATACGACAGGTAATACAGCAACAGACACCAGTATCAATTTCATCGGTACAATCGATGATAAACCGCTTGCATTTAAAATAAAAAATATCAGATCAGGTATTTTAGATTCTGCTTCATTTAATACGGGATTTGGATTTAAAGTATTTCTGGCAAGCCGTTTTGGTGTTCGAAATGCTGCAGTTGGATACGAAGCATTATCTACAAATTATTCTGGAAATGATAATACTGCAATCGGGTTTAAAGCAATGTTTTCGAACGATTTTGGTTATTCAAATACAGCCATAGGAAGTCATGCCTTGGCATCCAATACGCAGGGATATCGGAACACAGCGATTGGTATGAATTCACAAAACAATAATGTTCTTTCCAACAATAACACATCCGTTGGATTCAACTCACTTTATGCGGGCCCTTTTAGTTCTAATAACACGGCCATTGGTGTGTCCGCTCTGGAAACTACAGCGGGATCAAGCAATGTGGCTGTTGGAATGAATTCATTAAAATCTAACCAGGAAGGTTACCAAAATACTGCAGTTGGTACATATGCATTGTCTTCAAATACCGGAGGAGGCTTGAATACTGCAACTGGATATGGAGCATTGTTTTCAAATACAACTGGTTTCGCTAACACCGCTCATGGGCATGAAGCACTTTATGTAAATACAACTGGCGGATCCAATGTGGCTTTTGGTTTACAAAGTTTACGAAATAACCTCACAGGTAATAATAACACTGCAATCGGGTCACACAGTTTGTTTGGAAATACCACAGGTGCAAATAATATGGCAGCTGGATACAGTGCCCTCTATGGCAATACCACCGGAATTAGAAACACTGCAATTGGCGCAAATGCGATGTACTATAACAGCACCGGATCTGATAATACGGTGATAGGTGTTGAATCGCTTGAAAACAATACTACAGGTTCTTCAAATACTGCAACAGGGGCATATGGCCTCACAAATAATTCCACCGGCTCATTTAACAGTGCATTCGGTGGAAATGCACTAATAACAAATTCGATTGGTTTTTATAACACTGCCGTTGGGTACAATTCAATGTTTGTAAATTCCTCAGGCGATTCTAACACTGCAGTGGGTGCATTATCATTGTTTACAAATTCCACTGGCAGTTACAATACTGCAACAGGTGTTCATGCACTTCACTGGAACACAACAGCATCTTATAACTCGGCTTTTGGTACACAATCTTTGTACAACAACACAACGGGTGAATTCAACACCGCTGTTGGTATGCAGTCACTTTACTATAATGCATCAGGAAGATATAATACGTCAATAGGAACACAATCTCTCTTTTTCAATTCCTTGGGAACCCATAATACTGCATTAGGTTATAAGTCTTTGTACCAAAACAATGGTTCATATAACACAGCAACTGGGGTGTTTGCGCTTATGAATAATACTACAGGATCGAACAATACAGCAACCGGTACAGAAGCACTGAACAATAATTCAACAGGAGGTCATAATACGGGCTACGGTAGCTATTCATTGTACTCCAATTTAATAGGGAGTTCTAATTCTGCATTGGGTACTTTAAGTCTTTTTGAAAACAACACCGGATCTTCAAACACTGCGGTCGGGGTAAAAAGCCTTCTTTCAAATACAACGGGATCAGACAATACCGCTGTTGGCTATGAAGCCATGTTTTCAAATTCAACAGTCAGTCAAAACTCAGCATTTGGTACCAAGGCAATGCGAGAAAATACAACCGGCAGTAAAAATACAGCAGTTGGTTTCGAAGCATTGATCTCAAATAAAGATGGAAATCAAAACACCGCGATCGGTTATCAGGCATTGCACATCGGTACCCATCCATGGCAGATAGATTCCTCATTTGACGATAACACTGCAATCGGTGCCTATGCATTAAAGCATAATCTTGACAATCAAAATACAGCCATTGGATCAGAATCACTTTACAACAACCGGCTTGGAACGCGCAACACAGCCGTAGGCTTTATGTCCTTAAATAGTAATATCACTGGTGATTCGAATGTGGCGGTTGGAGTGAGTGCATTGTTCTTAAATCAGGAGGGTCACAATAACACTGCAATCGGAACCCAGGCAGGTTTTTATAGAAAAGGCAATTATAATATTGCTATTGGTGCAAAAGCTGGCAATAGTCCGGAATCTACGCTAGAAATAGTACACAATACAATTTCCATAGGCGATGACGGTGTCCCTGCTGATGTATCAAACGTTGCTCACATTGGAAATTTTCAATCAATATGGATTGGTGGAAATGTTGGATGGTCCACATACTCTGACGCACGTGTTAAAAGTCAAATTGGTGAAGATGTAAAAGGTTTGCCCTTTATTCTCGCCCTCAGGCCTGTAACTTATCATCGGGATCTGAATAAAACTTACACCCATACAGGCACACGCCCAACATATCGCTATTCGGATGATCGGAAAATAGAATCAATCTTGTATAGCGGATTTCTTGCGCAAGAAGTTGAACAGGCTGCGATCAAAACCAACTACAACTTCCACGGTATTTCTAAACCGCAAACAAAAAATGGCTTATATACATTGACCTATGAAGCATTCGTTGTTCCTCTTGTAAAAGCCATTCAGGAACAGCAATCAATCATCGAATCCAAACAAAAACAAATCGACGATTTGAATGAAAAATTAAAAAACCAGGAAGAACGCATATCTCGCCTGGAAAATATTCTTGGCAATAAATCTTCTGAATCCAAAGGGAAAGATTGAATCGCAGGGTGGACCTCAATTTTCAATCTCCCAATCAAATCAAAAATCCAAAATCAAAAATCCAAAATCCAAGAGTCCCCTTTAAGGGTGATTGTTAATCGCATCCCTGTAATCCACCTTTATCCATTAAACGCGGCTTA